>CAYIQV010000111.1:0-5920 GCA_964365635.1 uncultured Acidiferrobacteraceae bacterium | reverse complement strand
CCCTGATCGAGCACCTTGGATACAGCTTTCTCGATTTTGTCGGCCAAGGCCGGCTCATTGAGGGTGTAGCGCAACATCATGGCCACCGAGAGAATTGTCGCCATCGGGTTGGCGATGCCCTTGCCCGCGATATCCGGGGCCGAACCGTGAATCGGTTCGTACATGCCTTTGTTCGCAGTATCGAGCGACCCCGAGGGCAACATGCCGATCGACCCCGTCAGCATCGACGCCTCATCCGACAGGATATCACCGAAGATGTTGCCCGTAACGATCACGTCGAATTGTTTGGGGGCACGCACTAACTGCATGGCGGCGTTGTCCACGTACATATGGCTCAGTTCGATGTCCGGATAGTCCTTGGCCACCCGGATCACGACCTCGCGCCAGAGACCGCTGGTCTCCAGCACGTTGGCTTTGTCCACAGAACAGAGCTTCTTATGGCGTTTGCGCGCGGCCTCAAAGGCCACCCGCGCCACGCGATCAATCTCGTGTTCGGCATACACCATGGTGTTAAAACCCTGGCGTTCACCATTGGCGAGCGTGCGCACACCGCGCGGCTCACCAAAATAGATATCGCCGGTCAGTTCGCGCACGATCAGCAGATCGAGGCCCGCCACAATTTCCGGCTTGAGCGTCGAGGCCGTGGCGAGCTGCGGATAGAGAATCGCCGGGCGCAGGTTGGCAAACAGCTTTAGCTCCGAGCGCAGTCCGAGCAATGCCTTTTCCGGGCGCAGTTCACGCGGCAGCGTATCCCACTGGGTGCCACCGACGGCGCCGAGCAACACGGCATCCGCCGCTTTGGCGAGTTTCAATGTCGCGTCCGGCAGCGGATGCTTGTGCCGATCATAGGCCGTGCCGCCCACCGGCGCGGTTTCAGTTTCGACCTTGAGGCCGAAGTCCTTGCGCAGGCGTTCCAGCACCTTCACAGCCTCGGCCACGACCTCCGGGCCAATACCATCGCCAGGCAATATCGCTATCTTTTTTGTCATTAAAAAAACTCCATATGATTATTTGCCGCAAAGACGCGAAGTACGCAAAGAAAAGCTACTGGAACCGATCTCAAAAATATCCCGGCATATATTTGTAGGGTGGGCATCGCCCACCAAAACGGTATCGCTGGCTGTCCGGTGGTGGGCGATGCCCACCCTACATTCGTTTTGAGATAGGTTCTAAATGTTTTGAAACTTTGCGCCCTTTGCGTCTTTGCGGCAAGAACTCTTACTGAAATAACCACGGCGCTTCTTTCTTGCGCCGCGCTTCATAGGCCCTGATGTCATCGACACGCTGCAAGGTCAAGCCGATGTCATCCAGACCGTTTAGTAAACAGTGTTTGCGGAAGGCGTCGATCTCGAACTTGAACGCCTTCCCTGACGGTGTCGTCACAGTCTGCGCGGCAAGGTCCACGGTCAGCCGGTAACCCGGGGTCGCTTCGGATTCCCGGAACAGCTGGTCCACCGCCGCGCGCTCAATCACGATCGGGAGCAATCCGTTCTTGATACTGTTGTTGTAGAAAATATCGGCGTAGCTGGGTGCGATGATGGCCCGAATGCCGTAATCCACGAGCGCCCATGGCGCGTGCTCGCGCGAAGAACCGCAACCGAAGTTGTCGCGCGCGAGCAATATTTGCGCGCCTTGGTAGCGCGGCTGGTTCAGCACAAAATCCGCATTCAGGCGGCGCTTGCTGTGATCCATGCCCGGCTCACCCGGATCGAGATAACGCCAGTCGTCAAACAGATTCGGGCCGAAGCCCGTGCGCTTGATCGATTTCAGATACTGCTTCGGAATGATGGCGTCGGTATCAACGTTGGCGCGATCAAGCGGAACAGTGATACCAGTCAGCTTTTCAAATTTCTGCATAAGAAAATAACCCTAATATGAGTTTTTGACGCAAAGGCGCGAAGACGCAGAGGATTTTAAATTTAAAAACTCCTTCATGTCTTTCTTTGCGCCTTTGCGTCTCTGCGTCAAAAATTAATACAATTCTCTTACATCGACAAAATGCCCGGCGATCGCCGCAGCGGCCGCCATGGCCGGGGACACGAGATGCGTGCGTCCGCCTGCTCCCTGTCGGCCCTCGAAATTGCGATTCGAGGTCGAAGCGCAACGCTCACCCGGCTCCAGGCGATCGGCGTTCATGGCGAGACACATCGAGCAACCCGGCTCGCGCCATTCGAAGCCGGCGTCCCGGAAAATCTTGTCGAGCCCTTCCTTCTCGGCCTGGGACTTCACGAGCCCCGAACCTGGCACCACCATGGCGAGCTTGATGTTCTGCGCCACTTTCTTTCCTTTCACCACCGTGGCCGCCGCGCGCAAATCTTCGATGCGCGAGTTGGTGCAGGAGCCGATGAAAATCTTGTCGAGCCTGATCGCGCGCATCGGCGTGCCCGGTGTGAGGTCCATGTACTTGAGCGCCTGTTGCATCGAACCGCGCTTGACCATATCCGTTTCCTTTTCAGGATCAGGCACGGTCGCATCCACCGGCACCACCATCTCGGGCGAGGTGCCCCAAGTCACCTGCGGGCGAATCTCCGCCGCATTGAGCACGATTTCTTTATCGAATTTGGCGTCGGCATCGCTCACGTGCCCGCGCCAGGCCTTGGCCGCCAAATCCCACATCGCGCCTTTCGGTGCATAGGGCCGGCCACGGAAATACTCGACGGTCTTGTCGTCGACGGCAATCATGCCGGCGCGTGCGCCGGCCTCGATCGCCATGTTGCACACCGTCATGCGGCCTTCGACCGAGAGCTGCGCGATGGCGCTGCCGGCAAACTCGATGGCGCTGCCGGTGCCGCCGGCGGTGCCAATGCGGCCGATGATCGCGAGCACGATGTCCTTCGCCGTCACGCCGGGCGGAATCGCGCCGTCGACGCGCACGCGCATGTTCTTCGCTTTCTTCAGAATCAGGCATTGGGTGGCCAAGGCATGCTCGACCTCGGAGGTGCCGATACCAAAGGCCAGCGCGCCGAAGGCGCCGTGGGTCGAGGTGTGCGAATCGCCGCAGACCACGGTCATGCCGGGCAAGGTCGCGCCCTGCTCAGGACCGATCACATGCACGATCCCCTGACGCGCGTCATTCATGCCGAACTCGGTAATGCCAAAGTCATGGCAGTTCTGGTCGAGGGTCTCGACCTGCAAGCGCGACACCGCATCGGCGATGCCCTTGGCGCGGTCGGTCGTGGGCACGTTATGGTCGGCAGTCGCCAGGTTGGCGCCCACCCGCCAGGGCTTGCGCCCGGCCAGCCGCAGCCCCTCGAAGGCCTGCGGGCTCGTGACCTCGTGCACCAGGTGGCGGTCGATATAGATGAGACAGGTGCCGTCGTCGTTGTGACGCACCACGTGGGCGTCCCAGAGCTTGTCGTAAAGGGTCTTTCCGGCCATGTCTCGATTTATCCTTTACTGAATGCGCAAATCCTAGGCGCTATCGATAGATAACACTAATTCATATTTATCATGTATTCTATTCCTTATAGCTATGGATATATCCGCCCTCCAAGCCTTCCTGGCCGTGGCCGAAACCGCCTCTTTCTCCCGTGCCGGAGAGAAGATCTTTTTGACCCAGCCCGCCGTCAGCAAGCGCATCGCGGCGCTCGAATCGGAGCTGGGCACACGCCTCTTTGACCGCATCGGCCGCAAAACGCACCTGACCGAAGCCGGGCGCACGCTGCTAACACGCAGCCGCGCCATCCTCAAGGAACTGGACGACATCAAGCGCGGCATTGCCAACATTTCCGGAACCATTGGCGGCGAACTGTCCATCGCCACCAGCCATCACATCGGCCTGCATCGTCTGCCGGCGGCGCTTAAGCGTTTCCACACAACCTATCCGGACGTACGTCTCAACCTGCGCTTCATGGATTCGGAGACCGCGTGCCTCGCCGTGGCGCAGGGAGACATCGAACTGGCCATCGTCACCCTGCCGCCCGTCACCACCGCGCCATTAGTGACCACGATCGTCTGGGACGATCCGCTCGACATCGTCATCAGCCGCGATCACCCCTTGGCCAGCGAACGCGAGATACAACCAAAAATGCTGCTGGAGTATCCGGCGATTCTTCCCGGGCCCGGCACCTACACACGCGAAATCATCCTCAAGGCCTTTGGCGCATGGCGCGACAAAATCCAGACCGGCATGGCCACGAACTACCTCGAAGTCCTCAAAATGCTGGCGGCCATCGGCCTCGGCTGGAGCGCCCTGCCGCGCACCATGATTGACGACAGCCTGAAAGTGGTCCATCTTAAAAAGATAGGGATACGGCGTGAGTTGGGCATCGTCACCCATGAAGGGCGCACCCTCTCCAACGCCGGTCAGGCCATGATCAGAGTCGTCCTGGAGTCGGAAGGTAAATGAACTTCAAGGATCTGCTACAGCACCTGGAAGAACGCCTCGGGAACCATCACTTCCCGGTCAATCCGATTGCCGTCGGCATCAAGGATGTCTTTGCCAGCGGCCCGTTGCATCACGACCTGATGGTACGCATCGTGCGCGCCATATATAAGGAGAACGGCTGCAACACCCTCAAAGATGCGGTCAATGCTGAAAAGACCTTCGGCGCCATCGCCCCCATCCGTCAGGAAGTGCTGCGCTCAGCTGCTACCGATGTCGATCTTTACCGCGCCGTGGATGATCTGTGCCATGCGCTCAACAGCATTTTTGGTTTGCCGTCACCCACCACACCACCGAAACCCACGACCACCACGGAACGCAGGACATCAGCCGAAATAATTCAGCTCGATCCAGCGCGTCGACGCCGTCGCCTCAAGTCTTTGGCTTAATCATTAACAAAATGAATTTCGGTAGGGTGTGCTGAGCGTTAGCGAAGCGCACCGATGTTGGCCTGATGGTGCGCAACGCTTCGCTTTTGCACACCCTACAAAACTCAAGTCTTTGGCTTAATCAGGAAATACGCCACCACAAACGCCGCGCTCGCACTTGCGGCAGCGATGTTGAAGGTCATAGCCGGACCCAACGAAGCCCAAGCGTAACCACTGTAGAAACTCCCTACTGCTCCGCCAATCCCGAAACTCAGACTCCCATAGATAGCTTGTCCCCGATGCTGGTGCGTTCCGGTGAAGAAGCGGTACACCAGTTGCATCGCCGTGGCATGAAAGCTCCCGAAGGTCGCCGCGTGCAGGCCTTGGGCGAGGACAAGAATTCCCAGACTCTGCGGGAAGCGACCGATCAACCACCAGCGTAACGCGGCCAGTAGAAAACTGGCGAGCAACACCTTGCGCAAGGAAACATGCGCGAGCATGCGCGGCATCAAAAGAAAAATCCCGATCTCGCACAACACCCCGAAGGCCCACAACATGCCGATCAGGGTCTTGCTGTAACCATATCCTTCGAGATAAATAGAATAGAACGTGTAATACGGTCCATGCCCAATCTGCATGAGCAAACAGGCAAGCAGGAAGGCCACCACCTCGGGACGCAGCAGCACTTTGCGAAACGGCCCAGGATGTTCCACCGAACTCTTCATTTCCGATTCCGGCAAGGTCAGGCTGAAAAGCCAGATACCCGCCATCAGGCTGATCAACGCCGGCAACACCCACCACGGCCCATGCAGATCGACCACCGGGCCGAGCGCCAACACGCTCACGATAAATCCAATCGAGCCCCACAGCCGCACGCGGCCATAAGCGCCGGGGCGCGAAGCCGTGTGACGCATGACAAAGACTTCCAGCAACGGCAATGACGCGTGCCAGAAAAAACTGAATAGCAGCATGACGGCGGCGAGCCACCAGAAAGCAGTGCCAAGGAAGGCACCGGCAAAGGCAACGACGGTCAGAAAGGACGCCAGCCGCACCACCTGCATGCGGCCTTCACGGTGATCGGCAATCCAGCCCCACACCAGCGGCGCGACGATGCGCGAGAACATCAGAATCGCCACAAGGCTGCCAATGTCCACCGGCGTAAAGCCGA
>CAYIQV010000110.1:3217-5922 GCA_964365635.1 uncultured Acidiferrobacteraceae bacterium | reverse complement strand
TGACGGCGCGTTTTTCGCCCTGGCTGTCGTCCCACACCGTTTTCATGGACATGGAGTCCTTGCCCACGGGAATGGAAATACCGAGCGCCGGACACAGTTCCAGCGCCACCGCGCGCACAGTGTCATAGAGCGCAGCGTCCTCGCCCGGATGCCCGGCGGGGGCCATCCAGTTGGCGGACAGTTTCACATCGGGCAACTTCTGGATGCGGGCGGCGGCGATGTTGGTCAGCGCCTCGCCAATGGCCATGCGCCCGCTGGCGGCGGCGTCGATGAGCGCGATCGGGGTGCGTTCGCCCATGGCCATGGCCTCGCCGGTATAGCCTTCGTAACTGCTTGCCGTTACCGCCACGTCCGCAACCGGCACCTGCCACGGCCCGACCATCTGGTCGCGGCACACCAAACCCGAAACCGTGCGGTCGCCGATAGTGATCAGAAAAGTCTTGTCGGCCACGCTGGGCAGATGCAGCACGCGATAGGCCGCTTCCTTGAGATCAATACCGTTGGTCTTGAAATGTTCAAGCTTGCGCTTTACGTGCCGTACGTCGCGCGTCATTTTCGGCGGCTTGCCGAGCAGCACGGAGAGGTCCATGTCGATGGGCTTGGGCATGGCCGTGAATAATTGGTCTTCCACCGTGAGATGCCGTGCCTCCGTGGCCTCGCCGACCACGGCATAGGGGCAGCGCTCGCGTTCGCACAGGGCGCGGAAGGCATCGACCTTGTCCGCTTCCACCGCGAGCACATAACGCTCCTGCGCCTCGTTGCACCAGATTTGCATGGGTGACATACCGGGCTGGTCGTTCGGCACCGCGCGCAGGTCGAACTTCGCGCCGCGCTCCGCGCCGTTGACGAGCTCTGGCAACGCGTTCGACAAACCACCGGCGCCGACGTCGTGAATCGAGAGAATGGGATTATCCCCACCCAGCGCCCAGCACCGGTCGATCACTTCCTGACACCGGCGCTCCATCTCGGCATTACTGCGCTGCACCGAGGCGAAATCCAGCTCCTCGTGGCTGGTGCCGGTCGTCATGCTCGAAGCGGCGCCGCCACCGAGGCCGATGAGCATCGCCGGGCCGCCAATGACGATGATCTTCGCGCCCGCGGGAATCCCGTTTTTCTGAACGTGCTGCGCGCTGATATTGCCGAGGCCGCCCGCGAGCATGATGGGCTTGTGATAGCCGCGCACTTCGCCCGCGACTTCCATCTCGAAGGTGCGGAAATAGCCGCCGATATTGGGCCGGCCGAATTCATTATTAAAGGAAGCTCCGCCGATGGGCCCCTCCAGCATGATCGTCAGCGCATCCACGATGCGCCCGGGCTTGCCGTGATCCTGCTCCCACGGCTGGATCGCACCGGGCAGGCGCAGGTTGGAGACGGAGAAACCGGTGATGCCGGCCTTGGGCTTAGCGCCACTGCCGGTCGCGCCTTCGTCGCGGATCTCACCGCCGGAACCGGTGGCCGCACCCGGGTACGGCGCAATCGCTGTCGGGTGGTTGTGCGTCTCGACCTTCATGAGGATATGCATGTCGTCCTCATGGTAGGAATATACGTGACTGCCAGGTTCAGGGAAGAAACGCCTGATGCGGCCACCCTCGATGACCGACGAGTTGTCCTCGTAGGCCACGAGCGTACCCTTGGGGTTGGCGGCGTGGGTCTCGCGGATCATGCCAAACAGGGAATGCTGCTGCGGCTTGCCGTCGATGATCCAGTCGGCATTGAAGATCTTGTGCCGGCAGTGCTCGGAATTTGCCTGCGCGAACATCATGAGCTCGACATCGGTCGGATTGCGACCGATGCGCTTGAAGTTCTCGACGAGGTAGTCGATTTCGTCCGGAGAAAGCGCCAATCCCCAGTCACGGTTCGCCGCCACCAGCGCCTCGCGCCCGCCGCCGAGCACGTCGACCACGCGCAGCGGCGCGGGCACGGCCTCGTGGAAAATTTTTGCGGCCTGCGCCAGATCGGGCAGGACATTTTCGACCATACGATCATGGATGAGCGGCGCAAGGCTTTCGCGTTCGGCAGCTGTCAGCGAGCTTTGGTCGCTCTTGCTGAAGTACCAAGCCACCCCGCGCTCAATACGGCGGACCTTGTTCAGGCCGCAGCAGTGCGCGATGTCGGTAGCCTTGGTGGACCACGGCGAGATCGTGCCGAGCCGCGGGATGACGAGCATCAACTCGCCGACAGCTCCTGCCTCGTTTTCAGCCGTGGGGCCATAGGTCAGCAGGCGTTCCAGCACCGCTGTCTCGCGCGCCTCCAGGGCGCCATCTAGCCCCGCGAAGTGCCAATACACGGCCGTTGCCTTGGCCAACGCCGGCACCCGGCCCTTCATTTCCGCGAACAGCTTGTCGCGCCGGAATGGTGACAGCGCCGGGGCGCCCGGCAGGGACAAAAGCACCGGGGCTATCGGTGAAGGTATCTTCGGTGCTTCTGGTTTTCTGTCAGTCATGTCGTTTGCAACCCTAATGACTTATGAGTTTTTGACGCAAAGATTTCTTGACCTCTCATGCCTGATTTTCTTTGCGCCTTAGCACCTTTGCGTCGAACAATCATATAAATCAGAATTTCTCAGACCCAGCTTGCCGAAACTTCGCAGAAGGCGAGGCCTTCATCCTGCTCCGCCACGTCAATCCAGTGCAGTTCGCAGTCGAGCGACCGGGCCAGCGCCGCCTGCGCGAGTTCCGGCTTGTTGTTGGTCTCGCTCAGGTGCG
>CAYIQV010000110.1:0-3117 GCA_964365635.1 uncultured Acidiferrobacteraceae bacterium | reverse complement strand
CGGGCCAGCGCCGCCTGCGCGAGTTCCGGCTTGTTGTTGGTCTCGCTCAGGTGCGCCGCCACCACATGCCGCAGCGACGAGCAATCCAGCTGGGACAGCAGGCGTGCCGCCGTGTCGTTGTCGAGATGCCCCTGATCGCCCGCGATGCGGGCCTTGAGCGACGGCGGATAGGGGCCGTCGCGCAGCATGCGCCGGTCGTGGTTGCATTCGAGCACCAGCGCCTCGCAACCGCTTAACATCTCCTCGATGTGCGTGGTGCTTTCGCCGGTGTCGGTCAGGATGCCCAGGCGCACGTCGCCATTGGAGAATACAAACTGGCTCGGTTCGCGTGCATCGTGCGGCACCGGGAAGGGCTGAACCTGGATATCGCCGATGACAAAGGCTTCATGGGGATTGATGAAATGAATGTCCGTGATCCCGTCGAGCTGCTCCTTCAACGCGGAAAAGGTGCCCGGCGTCATCCACAGGGGAACGCCAAACTGGCGCGCGCAGCTCGCGACGCCGCGGCAATGGTCACTGTGTTCGTGGGTCACCAGAATGGCCGTCAATGATTCGCTCGTGCGCCGCAGCCGCTCAAGGCGCAGGCTCGTTTCCCTGGCCGAAAATCCGCAATCGAGCAGGAGACGGGTGGAACCGCACTCGATCAGCGAGGCATTGCCGCGGCTGCCGCTGCCGAGCATCGCGAACCGCAATGCGCCGTCAGCCCGTGCCCGATTTCTGGATGCGTGCAGTCGCCACCTGCCTTATTTCAGTTGTTCGTGAAGCAGTGTCAGGATACGTTCGCCGGTCGGGGAATTCTCAGGTGCGCCGTCCTTGCCCAGCAGTTCGATATCGGTGCTGGGGCTGGCGTCGCTGCCCTTGAGGTGAATCTGGTATTCATCCGCGTCTTTCTTGTCATCGCTGCTGAACATGCGCGCGAAGAAGCCTTTCTTCTTCTTGATTTTGTCCGGGTCGATGTAACGCACGAAATAAATGCCCTTGGAGCGGTTGCGGTCTTCCACCGTGAAGGAACTGCGATCCAGCGCCAGGCCCACGAGCCGCCAGGCGCGATCCAGGCTCTCAAACACGGTCAGTGTTACCCCCGCCTCGCTGCGATTGAGTTTCGCCTTGTCCGGCGCCGGGGTCGCGGCGGCGGCGACAACGCTGGCCGCCTTTTCATCCTTTACCCCGAGGTGCGCCATCAGCAGGCGCATCATCTCGACTTCCAGGCCCGGGTCCGGGGCGCGCGGCTGCCACCTGGTGTCTTTGGAATCTCCGGAAACGGAATTGCTTACGTACACCTCTTCCATGCCGAAATGGCTGATATAAACATCCGTCGTTCCCGGTGCGCTGCCGCGTTCGAGACGAATGCGATATTTGTCCTGCAAACCCGAGGAATAAAGCGTCTTCATCCATTTGGCCAACAACTTCTGCGATCCGCTGCCGACGTTGGCCCGGTTCTCCGCCCAGTCGGTCTCGATAAACCCGGTCTGCGGATTTTCCTTGTCGATGACGAGGCCGTTGGCGAGCACAAACTCGCGCACCTGCGGCCACAACTGCTCCGGCTTGGCCTTAACCACCAGCCAGCGCGTCCGGCCGTCACGCATCAGGCGGATGTCGTCGTAATCCGGCAACACCTCGGCACCGACGGCGGATTTGGCGCCCACGCCCTTGTCCGTCATGAGCCCGGAATAGGTCGCGCCGCCGGGCGTGCCAACACCATCCGCCGGCCCGGCGCCGGCTGCGGGAGCCGAAAGATCCGGAGGAATTTCCAGCGGCGGCAGTGTGTGTGTGGACTTGTAGTCGATCTTGCGCTTGTCGGCGATGCTCTGGCACGCACTGACGGCGGTCACGGCAAGGAGGCAGACAAGCAGTCTGGCGAGTCGGTTGGTCATGGTTCTCTATCTATATATATAAGGTTCAGGAAATGACACCGGCGGTGCGCATGGCGTTACGCACGGTTTCATGATATTTGGCCGACAGCGGCGTCAACGGCAGGCGGATGCCCCCTTTGACCAGCCCCATCTCCTTTAGTGCCCACTTCACGGGGATCGGATTGGCCTCGACGAACAGATCCTTGTGCAGGCCCATAAGGCGTTCATTGATCGCCCGCGCTTCCTTTTCCTTGCCCGCGCGCGCGAGCTTGCACATCTCGTGCATGAGCCTGGGCGCGACATTGGCGGTCACCGAAATGTCGCCCTTTGCGCCGAGCAGGATGGCGTCGAGCGCCGTGGCGTCGTCACCGGAATACACGTCGATCTTGTCGCCGCAGCGGCGGCGGATTTCCTTGACGCGGTCGAGGTTACCAGTGGCTTCCTTGATGCCGACAATGTTGGAAATGGCGCACAGGCGTTCGACGGTCTCGGGCAGCATGTCGCAAGCGGTGCGGCCGGGGACGTTATAAAGGACCTGCGGAATCGGCACGGCCTCGGCCACGGCCTTGTGGTGCAGGTACAGGCCTTCCTGTGTCGGCTTGTTATAGTAAGGTGTAACCAGCAGGCAGGCATCGGCGCCCGCCTTCTGGGCGCAGCGCGTGAGTTCGATGGCTTCGGTGGTGGAATTGGCGCCGGTGCCGGCGATCACGGGAATCCGGCCGCGCGCCTGTTCCACGGTCAGGCGGATTACTTCGCAGTGCTCTTCCATGTCGAGCGTCGGCGATTCGCCGGTGGTGCCCACCGCGACAATGGCATCGGTGCCGTTTTCGATGTGGAAATCAATGAGCCGACGCAGCGCGGGCACGTCCAGCGAACCGTCGTCGTTCATGGGCGTGACCAGGGCCACCATACTGCCGTGAAACATAAGGCGCTGACCTGAGAAAGTTATCGGAGAAAGCGCATGGTACTTGCGCCCCCCACGAATGACAAGTTTTCACCGGCAAATATGGCAATTTATGGGCCGATCAACCCATTCCGATGGCGCCGCTGCCGGGCCTGCTTTATCCTGCGCACCCATGAGCACATCCGATGAGAAGATCGTCCGCGAAATCCGCCTGAACCCCATCGTGCCGAGCGAGTCGGTCCTGGTCGCAACCGCGCGCAGCATGCGCCCGAAGAAGGCGGAGGAGCCGGCGCCGCGCGACACGCGCAGCCACGTGGACACCTGCCCGTTCTGCACCGGCAACGAACACATGACGCCGCC
>CAYIQV010000109.1:0-5978 GCA_964365635.1 uncultured Acidiferrobacteraceae bacterium | reverse complement strand
GCCCAGGGTAAAAAAGAAAATGATAAGGAAAAAATCACGCAGGGGCTTGAGGCTCTCGGCAATAAAAAACGAGATACGGCTCGTCGCCAGCGCCACCCCGGCGATAAAGGCGCCGATTTCGCGCGATAACCCAAGCCATATGGAAAGCTCGGCCAGCCCCAGGCACCAGCCAATGGCCAGCAGGAAAATATATTCCTGAATCACATCGAAGCGCGTGATCAGCGGCACCAGCACATAGCGCTCCACCAGATACGCCAGTACACACACCCCAAGCAGCGCCAGCGCCAGACCGCCGGCCTCGGCCAGCAAGGTGCTCTTGCCCACGCCTGCCTGCAACAACAGCAATAGCACAATTGCGATCATGTCCTGCAACAACAGGATGCTGATCATGATCTCGCCGGTATGGCGATGATGCAGTACCGTCGTCGGCAACAGCTTAAGGCCGATGATCGTGCTTGAGAACATGAGTCCACCACCGAGGACGAATGCCTCCACGGTCGTCAATCCAAGCAGGAAACCGGCCAGCACGCCCGTGGCACCAAAGACCAGCGAACTCACGCCGGTCACGAGCGTCGCCGGCCCGAGCAAGCGAAACAGCTTTTGCGGGTGCATGTTAAGGCCAAGGAGGAACAACAGAAACATGATGCCAATGTCAGCCACGCCCTTGATGAGCGAGGCGTCCGTGACCCACCCGAGCAACGAGGGGCCCATGACCACACCCAGCACAATGTACGACACGATCAAGGCCTGACGCGCGAACAGCGCCACGGTGGCGAACACCGCGGCGCCGGTGAAGATCAGGAAAACAACGAAAGGCAGGGACTCATTGGTCACGGCCGCCGGCTCCTTGTGCATGGCACATTGATCGCGCCAACCGACCAGAATTGGTAGGGTGGGCATCGCCCACCATAAGCGGCTTCGATAACTATCCGGCGGTGGGCGGTGCCCACCCTACATCTATTTTGGGAATGGTTCCTAATCACGCCTCGCGCCGGCCGGCGAGCGCGCGTGCCAGTGTATGGCGGTCGGTGTATTCCAGCTCGCCGCCGATGGGAACGCCATAGGCAATGCGTGTGGCGCGAATGCCGCGGGCACGCACCCGCTCACCGATGTAATGCGCTGTCGCCTCGCCTTCCACGGTCAGGTTGGTGGCCAGCACGACCTCCTTGATCGTTCCCTCGTCGAGCAGGGCTTCAAGACGCGGAATACCGATTTCATCCGGGCCAATGCCATCGAGCGGCGACAACCGCCCCATCAGCACAAAATACAAACCATTGAATACGCCAGACTGATCGAGCGACATGAGATCCGACGGCGTTTCGACAATACACAGAAGCGAATGGTCACGGCGCGGCGAACTGCAGATGGTGCAGAGATCTGTCTCGCTCAGATTGTTGCAGCGGCTGCAGTGGTTGATGCGCTCGACAGCGTTCGTGAGCGCCTGGGCAATGGTGCGCGCGCCTTCGCGATCGCGTTCCAGCAGGTGGTACGCCATGCGGCTCGCACTCTTCGGGCCCACGCCGGGCAGCCGGCGCAGGGCCTGCTTGAGGGCTTCGAGGGCGGTAACATCGTTCATGGAATCAGAACGGCAGGTTCAAGCCGGGAATATTGAGGCCAGCGGTCAGGCCAGCCATTTTTTCCTGCGTGGTCTTTTCAACCTTGCGCACTGCATCGTTCACCGCCGCGGCGACAAGATCCTCAAGCACCTCTTTGTCATCCTGCATCAGGCTCGGGTCGATCTGCACACGTTTGATATCATGGCGGCAGGTCATGACCACGTTGACCATTCCGCCGCCGGCGCTGCCCGTAACCTCGATAGTGGCAAGCTGATCCTGGGCCTTTTTCAGGTTTTCCTGCATGGCCTGCGCCTGCCGCATGATGTTGCCGATTCCGCCTTTCATGTTTTCCTCGTCTGCTGTTAGACCTTGGGTCGAATGGAACCCGGGTTAACCCGGGCGCTGAATTTTTCCTGCAAGGCACGCACGTTAGGATCGTCCGTGATGGCCTGGACGGCCGCCTGCTGGCGCTCATCCTGCACCCGTACCTTTTCCATCGCTGGCGTTTCCACCGGTGGACGTCCGTGGCGAATGATCAGCTTGGTCGCCTGACCATAATAATTTTCCAGCGCGCTCTTAAGCTCCGCCTCGCGCTCCTTGTTCAGCAACTGCACGCGTGATTCGTCCAGCACCAGCGTCATGGCGCCGTTTTCATAGGACTCCAGCGTCGTGTTGTTAGCCAGCTCGCGCAAAAGACCGGCGATCTTGAGTTGCGCCACGATTTCATTCCATTTCGTGTTGGCGGGAGCGATGGACCTGGAGGGAGCAACCGCCAATGCCGGCGCAGGCGCCGGCATTGGCGCTGTCTGGATTTTTGGCGCGGTCGTCTGTGGTTTCGACTCCGTACGTACAACCGCGCGTGGCTCACCGGCCTCGGCCGGACGAAACGCGATCATGCGCAGCAGCGTCATCTCTATACCGCTACGCATGTCCGGCGCATAGGGCAGATCGCGCCGTCCCATGATGCCGACCTGGTAATAAAGCTGCACATCCTGCGGCGTCATGGTGCGGGCGTGCGCCAGCAGACTCTCGCCATCCTCGCCCACCAAGGCGGAATCGGCCTGTGCCAGCGCGATCCGATGCAACGCCAGCAGCAGATCCTCCAGCAAGGTTTCATAATCCAGTCCTTGTTCGGTAACATCCGCCACGGTCTGCAGCAAAGTCTGGGCATCGCCCACCGCAAGGCCTTGCAACAAGCGGCCGATATAATCCTGGTCGATGGTGCCGAGCATGGCGCGCACGTCGTCTTCCTGAATATTTCCACCGCCATACGCGATTGCCTGATCCAGCAACGAGAGGCCATCGCGCATGCTGCCATCGGCGGCGTGCGCCAGCAGCTTGATCGAGGCGGCGTCGTGGCCGACACCTTCGGCATCGAGAATCTTCCGTATTTGTTCGCCAATCTGTTCCGGTTGCAGACGCTTGAGGTTGAATTGCAGGCAGCGCGACAGCACCGTGACCGGCAGCTTCTGCGGATCGGTGGTGGCCAGCAGGAATTTGACGTGCGGCGGCGGTTCTTCCAGGGTTTTCAGCAAGGCGTTGAAGCTGTGCCCGGAAAGCATGTGTACTTCGTCGATGAGATAGACCTTGTAGCGTGCGCGCGTCGGTGCGTACTGCACGTTGTCGAGCAGCTCACGCGTGTCGTCAACTTTGGTGCGCGAGGCGGCATCAACCTCGATCAGATCGACAAACCGGCCCTCATCCACCTCCAGGCAGGCGCTGCACTTGCCACAGGGCGCGGACGTGACACCGGTTTCGCAGTTCAGGGATTTCGCGAGAATGCGCGCGATGGTGGTCTTGCCAACGCCACGGGTACCGGTAAACAGGAAGGCATGGTGCAGACGGTCGTTGTCCAGGGCATTAACCAGGGGGCGCACGACATGCTGCTGGCCCACAAGCTCGCTGAACGTGCGTGGGCGCCATTTACGCGCCAAAACCTGATAGCTCATGGATCGGGGATCTTCTCTCGAAAATACGCAAACCTTTAATGGGTGGCGGCTCGAGCCAACCACACCCCAGCACCCGGAAAATCTGTTGCGGCTGCTTCCTTCCGGACCTGACCGGGTTCACAGCTTCCGTCGCCGAGGGGACCAGCTCTCACCGCCATAATCAAACACAGCGTGCGCAGTGTACCACGGGGGGAATGTCTGGTTAAAACCGGATGCGGGCCAAGGCTTTGTGAAAATAGCGCGGACCCTTGCTGGGTCGCTCCATTCGTGGCCCCGACATCCGTCGGCCGGGCATTTTGCAGCCGCGCTACGCGTTCTGCTGGATTCCAGCGATGAACCAGCTGGCATTGGGCTGTAACTGCGCTCGCTGAACATGCCAGATTTCATTGAACGGTGCGGCGGCGCGGTTTTCCTCTTCGCGAATCGTGCCGCTGTAGCGCACGCTGGCAATGGTCATATCACCTTCGGTCACCACATTTACCAGCTCTGCATTGACCGACACGACATCGGTTTTTTGCGGCTTGTCCCCGCGCTCCTGAAGTTGCAGGCTGATTTCCGCGAACACCTCGGGAGTGGTGTACTCGCGGATGTCGTCCAGATCTTTGGTGTCGTAGGCCGCTTGCAAACGGATGAAGTTGGCTTTGGCTGCGCGCAGGAAGGTCTCTTCATCGAACCATGCCGGGCGACCTTTACCGCTGACAGGTGCTGCGCTCCCGCCCGACGGGATGTTCTCAGCGGTCTGACCGCCGTAACCGGCATACTGCACCGCCTGAGTCTGTGGTGCGCGGCGCATAGCGCGGAATATAAAGAAAATAACAGCGCCAATACCCAGCAGCGCCACGATATCCATGAAATTTATACCATCAAAACCGTGACCCATGAACAACGCTGCCAGTAATCCTCCTGCAGCCAGGCCGGCCAAGGGGCCCATCCAGCGACTGCCGCCAGTAGCGGGCGCAGTGCCGGGTGACGACGGCGAAGCTGGAGGCGCAACGTGTTGGCTGGTGCTCTGGCGTTGTTGGCCAAAACTCTTCCCGCCTCCGAAACGTTTGGCAAACGCATCGGGCGTTACCGAACCAAAAGCAAGAAAGGCAACGAAAAGAAATACCAGGAATTTGCGCATCGGCGGCTCCATCATTATCTTAAGTGTGATGGATTCTAGTGGTTTCACCTGGAAGAAGCGAATAATAACCCCAGTAAACCGCCGTGGAGCTCGTCATCCCCGGAAACGTCTAGTACGCCTGAATTGTCCCTGACGTGAGTAACTTCTGGCATCCGTTACGGCGTAGTTCAGAAATTCGCCATGCACATCTAACCCACTGCACATCTACCTGTACGGTGGTCAAGGGCGCGCCCTGACTAACCATACGGCACCGGTCTGCACTAATCGCCGAGCAGCTCTCCCACCGGTTTCAGATCTTCCACCCGATCGCACACCGCCTTGATCATCATCATGGTGGGCACGCCCAGCAATAACCCCCACACGCCCCACAACCAACCCCAGAACAGCACGCTGACGAAAACAACCAGCGGGCTCATGCGGCTTGCCCGGCCGGTAAGCCATGGCATCAGCAAGTAACCTTCGAGGCTCGTGATGAGCAGCGAGGCGCCGGCAACCAGAAGCGCCATGCTGATGGTCCCGAATTGAAGAAAGGCAACGAGCGACGTACCGCCGGTAACGATGATCGGACCGAGATAGGGGATGGTGTTGAATATTCCGGCAGCGATTCCCCAGATGGCCGCATGCTTCAGTCCGATCAAGAGAAACACGAGCCAGGTCACCACACCTACCAGTATGCTGGTGAATACCTGGACCAGCAGATAACGCTGAATCTGCGCGGTAATTTCATCCAGTACCCGGAGAGTGATTTTTTTCTTGCTGAGTGTGGGGCCGGTGATTCTGACCAACTTGCGTCGGAACGTGTCGCCCGAAACCAATATAAAATACGCCAGAAACAATACCACGCTGAGTTGACCGGCAAACCCGACCGCTCCTTTGGTTCCCATCCAAAGGTAGTCTCTGACATTGAGTTTGGGCGTTTCGATCTGCACCCGCGTTACGCCTCTCGGCGTGGCGGGTGCCGAGGCACCTGTCTCGCTTGCTGCCCGCTCGAGCTGGGTGGCGGCTTGTTGCACTTGCTCCATCGTGTCTACTGACGTTCCCCGTTCCTTGAGCAGCGCCAGGCGGAGCTTGCGTGTGGCTTCTGGCAGAGTTTCGATCAGCTCGCCAGCATCATCGCTGAGCGAATAAACCGCAGAGCCCGTCCCGCCCACAACAGCGAGCAGCAACACCGCGGCGCCAATGGCACGCGGGATGTGCCATTTTTGCATCAGGTTGACGGGGGCAGAAAGCGCGTAGCTGATCATCACACCCAGCATCAGCGGAATGAACACCGCCCTGGCCCAGTGCAGCGCGAAGACGACCGCGAGTACCGCCAGCACCGCGAGCGAAACACTGTACACATCCACTGGC
>CAYIQV010000108.1:4508-5984 GCA_964365635.1 uncultured Acidiferrobacteraceae bacterium | reverse complement strand
TCATCCGGGCCAATAGCCGATTAAGTTCTAAACAGAATGCAACACTACACTAGCAACAACCGCCGCCACAACATTCGGTATTGTAGGACCCAGCCTTTGTTTCTGTCGGCGTCCGTCTGGCACCTGCCGGTGTACACCACGGTGATGGGGGATCACGCAGTACGGCCGGTGTAATACCAATGAAATCATTCTTGAGTGGCCCACGCATCAGAAACCGGTAGGTACGCTCGCACACCGCCATGCGTTCACCGCGCGGGAACACATGTCCCTCATCATCGGTCACCGAGGAAAAAGGCCCGCGATAAATCACCGCATGCCCGTAATCGAAGCAGGATGAGCCCACCCCCTTTGTTGCCGTGAGCGTTACTGAACGAAACTCGATGCCGTTTACCACCCGCCATGGTTTGGCGTCCCACTTGTCGAAGCCGACAGCCAGGAACCCGGCGTCAACGAAGGCCTTGAGGAACTCCTGTTCCTGAAAGGCTCCGGCGATACAGCCACTCCATAAATCCTTGTCCTGCTTTAGTTCCTGCGGCACCGCTTCGTCACTGACAATATCCGAAATGGCAACACGGCCTGCCGGCTTGAGCACGCGCGCAATTTCCCTAATCATTTGTGACCGATCGGCTTCCCCAACCAGGTTAAGCACGCAGTTTGAGATAACCAGATCGACCGAGGCATCGGCGATCAGCGGCTGCGATATTTTCTGCTGCGCTTGATTAGCTTCCGCGGCCTCAAGATCAAGTGCCAGATCCTGAATGTAACCTTTGACGAAACGCACGCGATCGCCGCCGAGCTTGCGTGCCATTTCCGCCTGGTACTTGCGTGCCAGACCCAGCATGTCATCGTTCATGTCGATGCCAATAACTTTACCCGTGCTGCCTACAATTTGAGCAGCCATGTAACAGATCTTTCCACCACCACTGCCGAGGTCGAGCACCACATCGCCTTCGCGTACATAGCGCGAGGGATCGCCACAGCCATAATCTTTCTCGATAATTTCCTGCGGCAACAACTTGAGCAGGCGCTGGTCGTAATCAATCGGACAACACAGGTCAGCTTGCGGCGTCTTGGCCGCCGCCGAA
Source organism: uncultured Acidiferrobacteraceae bacterium (assembly GCA_964365635.1). Taxonomy (GTDB): domain Bacteria; phylum Pseudomonadota; class Gammaproteobacteria; order Acidiferrobacterales; family Sulfurifustaceae; genus Sulfuricaulis. The sequence goes on along the minus strand of CAYIQV010000108.1, from coordinate 4,899 downwards.
TAACGGCTCATCACGCCCGGGGTCACGCTCATGTCGTCTCCTTCAGTCAGCCAAAGAAATAAAATAGTGCATATAAAACGAATATTTTAGAGTTAGTATGTATTCACATACTAATAATGGTATCTAGTGCAGGGTACGCGGGATGCTCAGGGTAAAGCTGGGAATCTCGGCATCGAATTCGGTCCCGTCATCGGCCACCATCTGGTAGCTGCCGCTCATGGTGCCGACTGGTGTTTCAAGAACCGTACCGCTGGTGTACTGAAAACTTGTGCCCGGCAGCAGATAAGGCTGCTCCCCGACGACGCCTTCCCCACGAACTTCGCGCTTCTGTTCATTGGCATCGGTGATGACCCAATGGCGGGTCACGAGCCGCGCCGGCGTGGGGCCGGTG
>CAYIQV010000108.1:0-4408 GCA_964365635.1 uncultured Acidiferrobacteraceae bacterium | reverse complement strand
GGCATCGGTGATGACCCAATGGCGGGTCACGAGCCGCGCCGGCGTGGGGCCGGTGATGGTGACGGTGTAGGCAAAGACATAGCGGTTCTGATCCGGCTCCGACTGGCCGGGAAGATAAACGGTTTTGACATCGATCTGTATGGGATGCTTTTCAGTCGTAGTCATGACGGTAGCGCGATAGTCTGAGTCTGTTAAATGACGGCGTATCAGCGTGCCCGGCTATTGTATCGCCTTGGGGGATAGGCGACAAAACAGATGACCACCAAGGCAGCAAAAACCGTATAAATCAAAGAGAATAGCCACACCGGCGCTGAGTAAAACAGCAGCTGTTGCAGCCAATAACCAATAAAGCTGTTTGCATAACCCTGCCCCTGTGCGCGCAGGCGCAATATATTTTCCAGTGTTGTTAACGGACAGGCCACATGTAACCACGATTCAAGCGTAATTAGGCCGATGATGGCGAGATGGAAGGCGCGAAACAGAAAATGCCGCGTCCAGGCCCAGTGACGCACCCATCCCGCCAAAATAAAAATCTGTCCGCCGACAACAAAGAGCACGACGAGGGCATGTAGCACCAGAACGGCGTCCGCCCACCACAGATAGAAATGGGCCTCAGTCTGCATACGCCACCCACAGCGGGTCGCAATTGACGTGGAAAAAAGAAACGGCGTCGCCGGCGTCCAGCCGCACTGCGGTAAGCGAGCGCCCCCAGAGGCAGCCGCTGTCGAGACAAATAACCCCATCCCCCTGCCATCGTCCGAGCGCGGACCAGTGTCCGAAGAGGATGCGCAGGTCCCGGCTGCGCCGGCCGGGCGCCTGAAACCAGGGCACGAAATCCGGTGGCGCCGATCCCGGCGGCCCCTTGAAGCGCAAATCCATGTTGCCATCGAGGTCGCAGTAGCGCAGGCGCGTGAAGGCGTTAATGATCACGCGCAGTCGGTCGAAACCCCGAAGATTTTCGTTCCAGTGATCGGGTAAATCGCCATACATATGACCGAAAAATTCTTGAAGGGCTTCACCGCGAAATACCGCCTCGGCTTCCTGCGCCAAACGCTGGGCGTCTGCCAGGCCCCAAGGCGGGAGCAGGCCGGCGTGGATTAAGGTGTATCCCAGGCTCGCGTCGTGATGCAGCAAGGGCCGGTGACGCAGCCACTCAAGCAGCTCTTCCCGGTCGGGAGCAGACAGAATCTCGCCCAGGGTGTCGCGTGGCCTGAGCCTGGCTTTACCCTGGGCGATGGCCAGAAGATGCAGGTCGTGATTGCCCAATACGCACACGGCGCAGTCGGAGAGACTTTTTACGAACCGCAACACCTCGAGTGACTGCGGACCGCGGTTGACCAGATCACCCGTGAACCACAACCGGTCCTGAGCTGGATCGAAGCGGATTTTTCGAAGCAGCTCCTGCAATGGCTGATAACAGCCCTGAACATCGCCAATGACATAAACGGCCATCAGGAGGGAGTCGGGGCACGAAGCCGCGCGGCCATGCTGTTCGTGGCCAACACCAGAGCATGGACCGTGCCCGGCTCGGAGGCAGAGTGCCCGGCGGCGGGAACGATCTCGAACTGGGCCGTGGGCCAGGCGTGATACAGGTCCCAGGCGTTCTGGAGCGGGCACACCATGTCGTAACGGCCGTGCACAATCACCCCGGGAATGTCTTTCAGACGGTGCGCCTGACGCAGAATCTGGTCAGGCTCAAGGAAGGTGTGGTGTGCGAAGTAATGCGCCTCGATGCGGGCGAGCGACAGCGCCGTGCGCGGCGAGCCGAAAAAATCCACGACATGTTTATTGGGCGACAACGTGGCCGCGCGCCCCTCCCACAGTGACCAGGCCTTGGCGCTGGCCATGCGCGCGACCTCATCGCTGCCCGTCAACCGCCGGTAATGAGCCTGCAACAGGTCGTGACGCTCGGCTTCCGGTATCGGCGCCATGAATTCCTGCCAGTGATCGGGAAACACCCGGTTGGCCCCTTCCTGGTAGAACCAGTGAATTTCCCACGGCCGGCACAGGAAAATCCCGCGCAGGATCAGCCCGAGCACGCGCTCCGGATGGGTTTCGGCGTAGACCAGCGACAACGTTGACCCCCAGGAGCCGCCAAACAAAACCCAACGCTCGATACCAAGGTGCATGCGGACGGCTTCCATGTCTGCCACCAGATCCTGGGTGGTATTTTTTTCCAGACACGCATGCGGCGTGGATTTGCCCGACCCGCGCTGGTCAAACAGGACAATGCGGTAAAGATTGGGATCAAAAAAACACCGATGGTATTCCTCGCATCCGGCACCCGGCCCGCCGTGCACGAACAGTACTGGCAGGCCCTTTGCATTGCCGCATTCTTCGACGTGAAGATCGTGCGGCGCGGCCACCTTGAGGCGATGGCTGGCGTACGGCTTAATTTCAGGAAAGAGCTTATGCATTTTTCAGAACGACTCGGATTCAATCTGTAAATAGGTCGCGCTGATGACGCGGCCGAGATTGTTGAAAAACACCCAGTCCTTATAGGCGACAAGATCAGTCATGACCTTGTCCTTCATTTCAAAATCACTCATGCCCTGGTCGTAGTATTTTTTTACCGCCGCGCGCAGGGCGACCAGAAATTTCCGCTCCGCCAGAACAATCTCGCGGCCGCCGCTCAGGCCGTGGCCAGGAATGAAATGCGTGGCCTTGGATTTCAGCACCATGTCGATGGCGTCAATCTGACCCTTGGCGCTTCCATGTTCCGGAAAATTGGCAGCAATACTTTTGTTGCGCACGTTGTCGCCGAGAAACAGCACGCCCTCCTCGACCACTTCGACCATGAGATCGTTATCGGTGTGGGCGCGGTCGTTGTGGGTGAGGCGGAAAGTGGTGCCGTGAAGCTTAAGCGATTCGTCGTGATCAAGCCCGAGATCAGGTGCGATGACCACGGTGCCACGGATGGCGCCGTTGGTGGCGTCACTCAGGAACTTGACCCAGTTGTCCCCCTCGCCGCCTTTGAGCGCCTCGACCATGCGCGGGTGGGCGTAGATCACGGCCTTGGGGTAGGCTGCTTTGATCGCCTGATTGCCGAGCCAGTGGTCGCCGTGGAAGTGGGTGTTGAATACGGCAATGACCGGATCCTTGGTGATGGCGGCGATTTTGCCTAGCACCATTTCGCCGATCTGGACGCTGCTGCCGGGGTCGACCACGACCACTCCGCCGCGCACCAGCACAAAGCCGGGATTGTTGATGAAACCCTGATTTTCCTTGTTCGGGCTTTGGTCGGGGCCGTGAATCACGTACACGCGACCGGTAATCTTGGATACGTTGTAGTCGCGCTGAATGGGTGGCGCTTTGGAGCCGGTGCAGGCTGCGGTGCTGAACAACAGCAGTGCCATCGGAAAAAATGGTGAGAGGCGCATGGGGACATCCCGTGTTGGACGCGCATCAGTATAACCGCGCGTCTGGCGCCAGCGAAAGACGATATCAGAACTTCTTCCAGATGTCGTAAACGTAGAGCAGCACTTCGAACACGATGAGGATGACGATATACCATTCCACGCGCAGCATGCTGCGGTTCTGCAGCAGATTGACCGATGCCTCGGCGGTGCGGTTGATCAGCGCCAGCTTGCGCTCGAGCACGGTGTTGCGTTCGTGCAGCTCATATTCGTTTTCGAGATGCAGGTAAAGGCGCTCGAGCTCGGGGTGATCCCAGAGCAGGTCGGGCTTGTCCTGGATTTCGACGCGACCGATCATCTTGTGTTGCACCAGCAGCGTGCCGCCGATGTGGCGCAGCAGCTGGCGCAAACGTTTGGTGCCGCCGTCGGGTTTTTCCAGACCGCGTGCCAGAGGCTCGATCAGATCGAAGGCGCTCGCCATGGCGCTTTCGTAATGCGCCAAGGCCACGCTGCGCGCCAGCGCGATGGCAACAATCTGAATGCGCGCCGGCGAGTAGTCGGTTACGCCAATCCCTTCGGGGGTAATGCCCTCGGGTTGTTTGCCGGCGAGATACATCAGGGCGTCTTCGGTTTCCACTTTCCGCAACGGGCTTTCGATGCGTGGACGCAATTCCTTGAGGAAGTTTTTCTGTTCCTGTTCGGTCAGGTTAAACAGCACGGCGGCGCCGTAGCGAAGCAATACCGCCAGTCCGGCCTCTCCCGCCGAGACCACCAGTGGACCCAGCATCGTCATCGGCGGTTCGTATAAGCCGCGCAGGTGCAGGCGCTCGCCGATAAAGCAGGCGCGGACCGAAACCGGCTTGTCCTTGGATAAGCGACTGGTTGGATCGTTGGTCTTGGGCGTCATGAAGCGTTCCGTGCTGTGATGTCAGGTTATTTTTATAGACCGAGTTGTTCCCACAGGGTGCGGGTGGGCTCCGTCCGGTTCAGCGTGTAGAAATGCAGGCCCGGCGCGCCACCTTGCAGCAGGGTTTCGCACAGCCGCCGCGTCC
>CAYIQV010000107.1:0-5994 GCA_964365635.1 uncultured Acidiferrobacteraceae bacterium | reverse complement strand
CACTGCCGGACACCGGAAACAAGCGCTCCATGGTGGACGTGCGCGATGTGGTGCAAGCCGCGATGTTGACTGCTACGTATCCCTCTGCTGTTGGCAAGACGTATATTGTCACGGATGGCCAGGCCTACACGACATGCCGGATTTATGAATGGATCTGTGTCGCGCTGGCGCGCCCAGTCCCGAGCTGGGTGATCCCATTGGTTTTGTTGCGTTTTGCTGCCCGCATTGGAGACGCGATTGGCCGCTTAAGCAAGCGGCGCTTTATTCTGGATACAGATGCGCTGGACAAGTTGCTCGGTTCCGCGTGGTACAGCTCGGAAAAGCTCAGTCGCGAGCTGGGTTACAAACCTTCCTATAATCTCAAAGATTCGCTGCCTGAGATGGTAACTGAGTACGCAAAGAACCCCCCGCTGCAGTGATATTCCTGCTTATCAATCCGGCAGGCGTCGCCTTTCTCGCCAATGGTTATGGCGGCCTGGGTTATGACTGGCGCGGACCTTGGGCGCTCCTGGTTTGTGCTACCGCTGCTGGATTCGTGTTGCTTCCTGCGCGTTGGCATTGACCGAGGGGAGCGGGGGCGTGGCGGAGGTGTATGCGGTTCGCCTCGTTCAAGGCTTGATTGGTGCTGTGGCAGCCTGGGCCGTGCTGGCAATATAGATGGTGTGGCTGTATGCGGTTGCCATGGTGCTAAAAGCAAGCGTGTTGTTTCTGATGTAAACCAATGATTTCATTGGAATCGAGTTCAAAACGTGCCCCTCATCCCCTAGGTCAGTTTTTGGGTGTTATTGGGTGTAGTATTGGTTTCATGATTCGAGCCGACACCATCCAGATCACTCCAGAAATTCTGGGCCTGATCGCTAAAATTGACGAATTCAAGGGCGCGTGGCGTGCCATGGGGACGCTCGCGCCCGACCGCCTTTTGGCCCTGCGGCGCGTGGCGACGATTGAAAGCATTGGCTCCTCCACACGTATTGAGGGCAGCAAGCTATCTGACCGCGAAGTGGAGCGCTTGCTGTCGAACCTTCAAATCCAGACCTTCACCACCCGCGACGAGCAGGAGGTGGCGGGCTACGCGGAGGTGATGGACTCGGTGTTCTCCTCTTGGCGGGACATCACTGTTACCGAGAATCACATCAAGCAGTTGCACCGCGACTTGCTCGTTCACAGCGAAAAAGACGCGTGGCATCGCGGAAACTACAAGACATCATCCAACAGCGTCGCCGCACTCGACGAAAACGGGGTGCAGCTCGGCATCGTGTTCGAAACAGCCACTCCCTTCGACACGCCTCGCCTGATGTCGGAATTGGTGACCTGGACGCAGGGTGAATACAATGACAAGCGTTTGCATCCGCTGCTGCTGATCGGCTTGTGGGTAGTCGTCTTCCTGGAGATTCACCCGTTCCAAGACGGCAACGGGCGGCTCAGCCGTGTGCTGACCACGCTATTGCTTCTGCAGGCGGGCTACGCCTACGTGCCCTACAACTCACTGGAAAGCGTGATCGAGCAGAACAAGGAAGCTTACTACCTCGCCCTGCGCCAGACGCAAGGGACGATCCGCACCGACGCTCCGAACTGGCAACCGTGGCTGGTGTTTTTTCTGCGCTCACTGGCCGAGCAGGTGCAGCGTCTCAACAAAAAGGTCGAGCGTGAGAAATTGGTGCTCGCACCGCTGCCGGAGCTGTCATTACAGATCGTCGAGTTCGCGCGCGAGCACGGCCGGGTCACGATGGGCGATATCATTAGGTTGACCGGCGCGAGTCGCAACACGCTGAAACAGCACTTCCGGGTGTTGGCCGAGCAGGGCCACCTCAAGCAGCAAGGCGGTGGCCGTGGGGTTTGGTACGAGTTGATGTGACGCCCGGCCTGTAGCACCCGAATGGGCGATACTCATGCGTGTTAACTGGCTGCGAAGCGGCCTTGATTCTACATTTGGTTTGAGGAAAGTTGGCCTTGATATCGAGAGACAGCGGGTCAGTTATGGTGCTCGCCCAGCGGGCATGGCAAGCCGTAGCCGGTGTTATAACATTGGCCTTCGTGGCCCATTTCCTGTCACCTGTCGAACAAGGGTATTTCTACGCGTTAGCGAGTCTTGCCGCACTGTATATGGCGCTCGACATGGGGCTATCCACCGTGGCGGAGTCCAGAAAAAGCCAAAGCCGATGAGCCCCCTGATTATTTTCGTTGTGACGGTCGCTGCGTTTGCGATATCGATGTGGTTTACGCGTCGGTTCTGTAGTCCCAATTCCATTGTATTTATCTTGGACCACCCCAATGATCGATCGCTTCATGATCGGCCTGTGCCACGTGGGGGCGGTTTGGCTATTCTCATCGCAATTATTGCCTGTGGAACGACGGTGGCTTTGTTTCATCCTGACCGCGATCTCGCGGTGATTGCTGTGGGTGTCTTTATAGTGGCTGTTGTGTCTTTTCTAGATGACCGCTATTCAATTCCGCCTCTTTATCGCCTTGTTGCCCATGTATGTGCGGCAGCGTTAATTCTTTATGGTGGGTTCTCCCTGCAAAAAATGGAAATCGCAGAAGCAAGTTGGCATTGGTCGTATGTTACAGGCGCTGGATTTTCTGCATTGTTCATCGTCTGGATGATTAATCTCTACAACTTCATGGACGGGATGGATGGTTTTTCTGGCGGCATGGCGGTGTTGGGGTTCGGGACTTTTGCAGCGATGGGATGGATGGCAGGACATGAAATGTTTTTTGTTATAAGTTTGATCATTGCCGCCGCAGCCGCGGGTTTTCTGGTTTTCAATTTTCCGCCAGCGCGCATATTTATGGGTGACGCTGGTTCATCCACGCTCGGTTTCCTGGCAGCAGCGTTGTCATTATGGGGCGCTAGAGACGGCGTTTTTCAGTTCTGGCTTGCCGTGTTGGTGTTTTCGCCCTTTATCATGGATGCCACGGTGACGTTAATCCGACGCCTTATGCGGCGCGAAAAAATCTGGCAGGCGCACAAGACCCATTGCTACCAGAGGCTGGTACAAGCGGGGTGGGGGCACCGTAAAACCGTGTTGCTTGAGTACGGCATCATGCTTGGGTGTGGAATAACGGCACTGTGGGGCATGCGTGCCACGGCCGGATCGCAGTTGGCATTACTTTCTGGGTGGGTGTTTTTTTATCTGATTTTCTTTTTCTGGGCCACACGGTTGGCCGTTCAGCGCACGTAAGGTGGGGATTTCACAAGGCTATCTGACTATAATGTTTGCACTGATGACTAAGGAATAAGAAGCAAAGGACCATGAAAGGATGAAAAATATTCTTTGGCACTTCCGCTCGCGCGCTGCTGTTTTCTCGCACGACCTGTTAATGGTGCCCATCGCGTGGTTTGGTGCCTACTGGTTACGTTTTAATCTTGACGCTATCCCGGAAGGTTACTTCCATCAGGCGCTGATGCTGTTGCCGATTGTTTTGGCGGCTCAGGGTGGAATGTTTTGGCATTTCGGCCTTTACCGGGGTATATGGCGTTTTGCCTCAATTCCCGATTTGATGCGAATTCTCAAGGCGGTCATTGCTGGTGTTGTGGTGGCCGCCACAGTGAGTTTTATTCTGACTCGTTTGCAAAATGTTCCGAGGTCGGTGTTCATTCTTGACGGAATACTGCTGGCACTGTTTCTGGGGGGGCCACGGTTTATTTACCGTTGGTCAAAGGATCGGCATATCTATCGTCGCGCGCAAGACAACAGGCGCTACACGCAGGACGCAAAGAATGCGCTGATCGTTGGTGCGGGCAAGGCGGGGGAAATGCTTGCCCGTGATCTCCTGCGTGACTTCTCCAGCGACTACCAACCCGTTGCCTTTGTGGATGACGATCCCAGCAAGGTTGGTAAGGAGATTCACGGCCTGCCGGTGGCCGGCAGCTGTAATGAAATACCAGAGATCGCTTCAAGACTAGGGGTCGAGCTTATCCTTATTGCCTTGCCCTCGGCGACATCGCGGCAGCTTCGGCGGATTGTTGAAATCTGCGAAACCACGGGGCTGACATTCCGTACGTTGCCATACATGCAGGACCTGGTAAGCGGACGCGCCAGCCTCAAGGATCTTCGGGACGTCAGGATTGAAGATCTGCTGGGGCGTGAATCGGTAAAACTGGATTGGGGTTCCATCACACAATCGACCCATCACAAGACCATTCTGGTGACCGGAGGAGGCGGGTCGATCGGTGCGGAACTTTGCCGGCAAATTGCGAAGCTTAATCCAGCACGGCTTATTATGCTGGAGCGGAGCGAGTTTAATCTCTACACCATTGAACTCGAGTTGCAGCAGAATTTCCCTAACCTACCCGTTGTTGCCATTCTTGGCGATATCTGTGATGCCGTCACTGTCGAGCATGTGTTGCGCACCTATAAGCCCACCAGCGTTTTCCATGCCGCGGCCTATAAGCATGTCCCCATGCTCGAGGGGCAGGCGCGGGCAGCGGTTGCCAATAATGTGCTGGGAACGCGCACACTCGCATCGCTGGCGGACAGGTATGGGTGTGAATCGTTTGTCATGGTCTCCACCGATAAGGCGGTTAATCCTGCCAACATCATGGGGGCCAGTAAACGTGTCGCCGAGATCTATTGCCAGAACTTGAACGTACGCTCGAAGACGCGGTTTATCACCGTCAGGTTCGGCAATGTCCTGGGTTCCTCCGGGAGTGTTATTCCACTGTTCCAGCAGCAAATCGCCCGTGGTGGACCGGTGACTGTGACACACCCGGAGATTACGCGTTACTTCATGACTATTCCCGAGGCCTGCCAGCTTATCCTGCAGGCAAGCGTTATCGGCCAAGGCGGTGAAATATTTGTGCTGGACATGGGTGAGCCGGTAAAGATTGCCTATCTGGCAGAGCAGTTAATCCGTCTGTCGGGAAAGAAGCCTGGAGAGGATATAGAAATTGTGTATACCGGATTACGCCCGGGTGAAAAACTGTATGAAGAGCTGTTTCACGACGCGGAAAAGCTCGCTGAGACCAGTCACCCAAAAATCATGCTGGCACAGTGCCGGCAGGTTGATAGGGATGTACTGGAACAAGCCCTCGACGGCATGCTGGCCGCTTGCGGCGAAAATGACGATGTAAAATTGAGGAACCTTCTCGTAAAACTTGTTCCTGAACAGGCCGATGCCGGGAATGGGGTTAAAAAAGATAAAGCCGCTGTGATTTACCCTTGGAAACATATAAAATCGCCCTAAAATAATGCCGCGGTGAGTTTTTGGCGGGATATTAACCCCTTGTAAGGTTATCAATAATGAAATTAACAATTATCGGCACGGGCTATGTCGGCCTGGTGACAGGCGCGTGTTTTGCCGAAATGGGCAACACGGTTACGTGTGTGGATATTGATAAAAGCAAGATCGACGGGCTCAAGAAAGGGGTACTGCCGATTTACGAACCCGGCCTTGAGCCGGTCGTGGTCAATAATTACAAGAACGGGCGTTTGCAATTTTGTACGTCATTAAGCGACCCCATTGCCGAGTCCAACGTATATTTCATCGCGGTTGGCACGCCGCCGGGTGAGGATGGATCCGCTGACCTGCAGTATGTTCAGGCCGTGGCCAAAGCCATTGGACAGCACATCAATCACTACACGGTCGTCGTCGACAAGTCCACGGTGCCCGTGGGCACCGCCGACAAGGTCAGAGCCGTGATTCAGGCGGAATTGGAGAAACGCGTGAAGAACGTGCCCTTCGATGTTGTCAGCAACCCGGAATTCCTGAAGGAAGGTGCGGCGGTCGAGGACTTCATGCGGCCGGATCGTGTTGTCATCGGCACCGATGGCGAAAAGGCCAGACAGGTAATGCGCGATCTGTATGGACCATTCATGCGCACCCACGAGCGCATCCTGTTCATGGGCGTGCGGGATGCCGAGATGACGAAATACGCCGGTAATGCGATGCTGGCGACCAAGATTTCGTTCATGAACGAGATCGCCAATCTTTGCGAACGCATGGGCGTGGATGTCGAGAACGTGCGCCAGGGCATTGGCTCTGATTCGCGTA
>CAYIQV010000106.1:3620-5995 GCA_964365635.1 uncultured Acidiferrobacteraceae bacterium | reverse complement strand
TATTTGAGGCGGCCTGACGGTCGGCCGGTCTGCCGGCCTCGAGTTCCTTGACGCGTTGCTCCAGGTCGCGCAAACGTTGTTCCGGATCAACCGCCGGGCCGGCGGCGATGGCGCCATGAGCGGCCAATAAAAGGCCCGCCATGAAAATTAATCTGTGCATGACATTCTCCATAAGTCTGAATGGGCGCGCGTGGATCGGGATCGAATCCGCGCCGCACGCCGTTTGTGAAACGTGAAAACCCTATTTCGGTCCGTACCGCCGGAACCGGGCGCCGGGAAGGCGCGCTTCAGACTTGAGGAGGGGCGCGTACGGCGTAAGGCGCCGGACGCAATTTGAAAATGAATTGGCGGGAAGAGGGAAGGTCGAGCCGGGCCGCGAGCGACGGTACCGGCGGATGGGCGTTCGCGGAAGGCAGGCCGTCGTGGTGACCCGCGTAATGGTGCAGCGCGCACAGCTCGTGATGGTGATCGAGCGCATGATCGATCTCGTGAGCCACGGCCACGGCCCCGACCAGCAATAACGCTGCCGACAGCAGCCAGGCGGCGAGGCGCAACTTTTTCCGCGGTGTTCTGATCATGGAGCCGACGAGTTTCATATGGCAGGCAGATAAAGGCAAGTAACCTTGATCTATTTCAGTTCCAGCAGCACCGCGGTTTCGTCGCAGTTGTTGAACTTGTAACACTTCACGCACACGCTCCATACCTTTTCCGGCAGTGTTTCCTTCGGTACGGTCTTGAAGCCGAGTTTGTGGAAGAACGGCGCGACGTAGGTGAGCGCCATCAGGCGCTTGAGTTCGATGGTGCGCGCTTCCTGGGCCACACGTTCGACCAGCATGCGCCCGAAACCTTTCCCCTTGAATTCGTCCGCCACCACCAGGCTTCTGACCTCGCCCAAATTTTCGGTAAAGATCTCAAGCGCGGCGCAGGCCGCGACATGGCCATTGATCTCGATCACAAAGAAATCGCGCAGGTGCCGGTACATCTCGCTCATCGAGCGCGGCAGCAGGTTGCCCTGCGCCGAGTAGATTTCGAGCAGGTGGTGAATTTCGGGCACGTCGTGGATGGCCGCCGGCCGCACGTGGGCGGTTGTGTGGGCATTGGCGCGGGTCGCGTCAGGCTGAGGCACGGGAGAGCATGTCCTTGGCGTGGGCGAGGGTCTGTTTGCTGATTTCCACACCGCCAATCATACGCGCGATTTCCAGGGTGCGCTCGCGCTCGGCGAGCGGCCTGACTTCGGCCAGGGTAATTTTTCCTTCCACCCGCTTGCTCACCGCGAGGTGGCGTTCGCCCTGGGCGGCGACCTGGGCGAGGTGGGTGATGCAAAGGACTTGATGCGATTTTCCCAGGGCGCGCAGCTTTTGCCCCACGATTTCAGCCACGCGCCCGCCGATACCGACATCTACTTCGTCGAAGATCATGGTGGGCACGCTCCCAAGACCGGCGATGACGACCTGTAAGGCGAGACTGATGCGCGACAGCTCACCGCCCGAGGCGACCTTGTTGAGCGGTTTCGCCGGCTGGCCGGAATTGGCGCTGACCAGAAATTCGATCCGCTCGTTCCCGTAGGCGCTCGCTTCTCCTTCTGCCAGCGGCACAAGCGCCACGTCGAAATTTCCTCCCGGCATGCCCAGCTCCTGCATCTCGCTCGTTACCGCGCGGGCAAGTTTCCTGGTGGCCGTTTCGCGGCGGCGTGTGACTTCTTTTGCCGCCTTGAGATAGGCATCACGTTCCTGGCGGATATCCTCATCCAGTTTTCCGAGGTTGGTGTCGAGGTCCTCGATGTCATTCAGTTCCGTGCGCAGACGTTCGTGGACGGCCGCCAATTCCTCGGCGCGAACCTTGTGCTTGCGTGACAGATCGTGCACGGACGAGAGCCGGCGCTCGACCGCCTGCAACCGCACTGGGTCCAGTTCGAGGTTGTCCAGATAATGATGCAGCCGGCTGCCGGCCTCATCGACCTGAATCGCGGCTTCATTCAGCAGCGCGGTGATTTCGCCAAGCTTGGGATCGAATTGGCTCAATGAATCCAGTTTGCTGACGGCACGCGCCAATTGCCGCGCCACAGAGTTTTCATCGTCGTCGTAGACGCTCTGGGCAATGGCCTGTACACCTTCGAGCAATTCCGCGCCATTGGTCAGGCGCGCGTGCTCCTCCTCCAGCACCGGGACCTCGCCGGGTTCCAGCGCCAGGGCATCGAGCTCTTTTACCTGATAGCGCAGCAGTTCGACGCGCGCGTCGCGGTCCGCGGACTGGTGCCGCAGTGCTTGCAGCCGGTCTTCCAGAGATTTCCATTGCTGGTAATGGGTCGCCAGCATTTCGACGGTTTCCGTGAGCCCCGCGTAACCGTCGAGGATATCGCGCTGGGCGTCGGGGCG
>CAYIQV010000106.1:3101-3610 GCA_964365635.1 uncultured Acidiferrobacteraceae bacterium | reverse complement strand
CGCGCTTGAGCAGCGATTGGTGTTCGTGCTGGCCGTGGATATCGACGAGATACTCTCCCAGTTCGCGCAGCATCTGAATCGGCATCGGGCGGCCGTTGATGAAGCCGCGCGAAGGTTTGTCGGCTTCGATCACGCGCCGCAACACGCATTCCTGATCGTCGAAGAGCTCATGTTGCTTGAGCCATTTGGCGGCGGCGTGTGTTGGTTTGAGCGCGAAGTCCGCGGTCACTTCGGCGCGCGTGCAGCCGTGGCGAATGACATCGCTGTCGGCGCGGTCGCCCAGCACCAGCGCCAGGGCATCGATGAGGATGGACTTGCCGGCGCCGGTCTCTCCGGTCAGCACGCTGAAGCCCGAATCGAGTGCGATCTCAAGCTGGTGCACGATGGCGAAGTCACGGATATAAAGGTGTTGCAGCATGTTGTTCCTGCCGGTTAGAGAACTTCAGTTTATTAGTTTCTGACGCAAAGTCGCAAAGACGCAAAGATTTTCTTAATTTATTTCCGGGCTT
>CAYIQV010000106.1:0-3091 GCA_964365635.1 uncultured Acidiferrobacteraceae bacterium | reverse complement strand
CGGGCTTTTCTTTGCGTCTTTGCGTCTTTGCGTCAAATAATCATAAATTAAATAATCAGATCTTCTTGATTTAGTAAGATTCGCCCCAGCCGAGCTTGATGCGCAGCACTTCGAAGTGACTGCGGCGCGAGGGGTGAATCAGTTCGACATCGTGTTCCGAGCGGCGCACGTAGATGCGGTCGTGATCTTCGAGCGAATAAGTCGACTGCCCGTCGAAGGTTACGTGCGCACGTTGATTGACGGCGCCGGTAATGACGATTTCAATGATGCTCTCGGCTCCGACCACGATGGGCCGGTTGCTCAAGGTGTGTGGACAGATCGGGACGATCACGATCGCCGGCAGCGCCGGGTGCAGGATGGGGCCGCCAGCAGACAAGGCGTAGGCGGTGGAGCCGGTGGGGCTGGCAACGATGATGCCATCGCCGCGAGTGTCGTTGACAAATTCGCCGCCAATGTATGTTTCAAACTCGATCATACGCGCGAGTTCGCCCTTGCCGACGGCCACGTCGTTAAACGCATTCGCGGTGTGCACAATTTTTCCCTTGCGCATGACCTCGGCCTGGAGCAGCAGCCGTTTCTCGGTCTGGTAATCGCCGTCGAGGATCTTGCGGATTTCCTCGGTCATATGTTCGGCCGGGATATCGGCCAGAAAACCAAGCCGGCCGAGATTGACGCCGATGATGGGAACGTGGCAGGCGGCTAGCCCGCGCGCCGCGTTCAATAATGTGCCGTCGCCGCCGACGATGATGGCCAGATCAATCGCGTGGCAGATGACGTCGCGCGTCTGCCCGGGGCCGAACGGCTTTCCAATCCGGTCCGCGGTGGCTTCGTCCATGAGGACGCTCAGCTGGCGCTCCTGCAGAAATTGGGTCAGCCGGACGATGTGCTCGCCGATGGAAGCATCACGGTATTTTCCGAACACACCGACGGTTTTGATTGTTTTCTTCATGTCATTTTTCCGGAAGCAGGGCGCTAAACTAGCACGCACGCCACCTTGGGCCAATCCACCTCCGGCTCCGGATAACGGAGAAAGTCCAAATAATCATATAGTACCGGTCATGCTTGGCACTCGTCCCTGTAGAGTGCTAAAGTTGCGGGCCAAAGTAAGGTTTTCTCCATGTCCCTGAACGCACGCGCCGAAGTCCTGCTCAAGACCCTGATCGAACGGTATATCGCCGACGGCCAGCCGGTCGGTTCGCGCGTGCTGGCGCGCCAGACCGGGCTCGACCTGAGTCCGGCGACCATACGTAATGTGATGGCAGACCTGGAAGAGCTGGGTCTGGTTTCCTCTCCCCATACCTCGGCCGGGCGGATACCCACGGAATTGGGCTATCGGATGTTTGTCGACACCATGCTCCGGGTGAAGCCGCTCGACATGAGCGAAGTCCACAAGCTGGAGCAGGAATTCCTGTCGCACCAGAATCCGCAGCAATTGATCGAGAGCGCCTCGCATGTCCTGTCGGAAATCTGCAAGCTCACCGGCGTCGTGATGGCGCCGCGACGCGAGGAGCAGGCCACCTTCCGCCAGATCGATTTCATTAATCTTTCCAGCCGCCGCATTCTGGTGATTCTGGTCACCCAGGACGGTCAGGTGCATAACCGTGTGATCGCGGCCGATCGGGATTACTCGCCGTCGGAGCTGGTGCAGGCCGCCAACTATTTTAACGAAACCTTCGCCGGCACGTATCTGAGCGATGTCAAACACGCCTTGCTGAAAGAGATACAGCAAACGAGCGACGACATGCAGCGGATCATGAACCTGGCCGTCAATATGGCGCAGCAGGCGTTCGGCGCGGATGAAGCGACGGACGATCTGGTGGTGAGCGGCGAATCCAATCTCATGGAATTCCCGGAACTGGGCGATATGCGCAAGTTGCGCAAGCTGTTCGATGCCTTTACCACCAAGCGCGACCTGCTGCACCTGCTCGACCGCAGCATGCGCGCCGGCGGCGTGAAAATCTTTATCGGCAGCGAATCCGGTTACGATGCGCTGTCCGAATGCAGCGTGGTCACGGCGCCGTATCAGGTGGATGGCCAAGTTGTGGGTACGCTCGGGGTCATCGGGCCGACCCGGATACCCTATGAACAGGTGATTTCCATCGTCGATATCACGGCCCGGCTGTTGAGCGGGGCACTCAGTTCCGGCGATCGCTCCCGCCGCCTTGAAAGTTCAGAACATTAACCCCATTTTCCGGCGTAGTACCCATTTGATGTGGAGGTGTTGGTTTGGCTGACGAAATAAAAGAACAGGCCGTTGTGCCCGAGTCCGAGGCGGCGTCGCCGCATGGCCTCGAGCCCGCGCCCGAGATCAATCAATTGCAGGCGGAGCTGGAGCAGGTCCGCGCCGAGGCGCTGGAAAATCTGGATAAATTTCTGCGTTCCCGCGCCGACATGGAAAACCAGCGCAAGCGCGCCGAAGTCGAGTTGGGCAATTCCCGCAAGTATGCCATCGAGCGTTTTGCCGCCGAGATCGTAAATGTGCGCGACAGCCTCGAACTGGCCCGCGGCGTCGCATTGCCGGAGGGCTCAAGCCCGGCGGTGCAGAAGATGCACGAAGGGCTCGACCTGACCCTGAAACTGCTGGACGGCACTTTCCAGAAGTTTGGCATCACGGTGGTCGACCCTCAGGGGCAGAAGTTCGATCCCGAGCAGCATCAGGCCATCAGCACCGTGGAATCGGCCGAGGTACCCGCCAATCACGTGGTAACCGTGGTGCAGAAGGGCTTTCTGCTGAACGACCGGCTGTTGCGGCCGGCCATGGTGGTGGTGGCCCGTGCCGCCACGGAAGGCGCCCCCGGGGCTTGAAAACGCGGGGTTTAGCCCCATTCTGGAAACAAATTAGCTGAATTCACTGAAACTTTTGAGGCGAGAACCATGGCAAAAATTATCGGTATAGATCTGGGCACCACCAACTCCTGCGTCGCGATCATGGAAGGCGACAAGGTGCGCGTGATCGAAAACAGCGAAGGCGATCGCACCACGCCTTCCGTCGTGGCCTACACCGACGACGATATACTGGCGGGTCAGGTGGCCAAACGCCAGGCGATCACCAACCCGGCCAATACGCTCTACGCCATCAAGCGCCTGATCG
>CAYIQV010000105.1:0-6009 GCA_964365635.1 uncultured Acidiferrobacteraceae bacterium | reverse complement strand
CGGCAACGAATCTGAGCGGCCTGGCGCTAAGGCTGGTTCGCGACAATCTCCTGAGTCCGGCCGATGCCGAACGCATCCAGGCGGACGCGCTCTCCAAGAAATCCTCCTTTGTCGTACAACTGGTCGAAAGCAAAAAACTCGACAGCGCGACCATCGCCCGGGTCGCGTCGGAAGACTTCGGCGTTCCGTTGTTCGAAATCAATTCACTCGATATGGAAATGGCTCCGGTCAAGCTGGTAGACGAGAAAATCATCCGTCGGCATCACGTGCTCCCGCTGTACAAACGTGGCACACGCCTTTTTGTCGCCATCGCCGACCCCACCAATCTTCAGGCACTGGATGAAATCAAGTTCCATACCGGTCTTGGCACCGAGCCGATTCTGGTTGAAGAAGCAAAACTTTCGGCCATTATCGATAAAATTCTGGACTCTCAGGATACCAGTCTGGCTGATCTCGCTGGCGATGACAGCCTGGATAATCTTGAAATCCTCGCCGGCGAGGAAGATGACAAGAAATCTTCTGTCACGGAAGAAGGCGTCAATGATGCGCCCGTCGTCAAATTCGTCAACAAAATATTAATGGATGCCATCAACCACGGCGCCTCGGACATTCATATCGAACCATATGAGAAAACCTTCCGCGTGCGCTATCGGCAAGACGGCATGCTGCAGGAAATTACCAGCCCGCCAGTCGCCATGGCAAGCCGTATCGCGGCGCGTGTCAAAATTCTTGCCCGACTCGACATCGCCGAGCGGCGCCTCCCGCAGGACGGCCGCATCAAGTTGCGTGTCTCAAAGAACCGCGCCATCGATTTCCGTGTCAGCACGCTTCCAACCATGTGGGGCGAGAAAATCGTGATGCGTATTCTTGACCCGACTTCCGCGACCTTGGGCGTGGAAAAGCTCGGGTTCGAAGAATCGCAGAAAGCTCTTTTTATGGAGGCCATTGCTCGCCCACAGGGAATGGTGCTGGTGACAGGACCAACGGGTAGCGGCAAAACGGTAACGCTGTACACAGCACTCAATATTCTCAACACACCGGATACCAACATTTCGACCGCGGAAGACCCGGTGGAAATAAACCTGGCGGGAATCAACCAGGTGGGCATGAATGAAAAGGCAGGGCTAAACTTCGCGTTGGCCCTGCGCGCTTTTCTCCGTCAAGATCCGGACATTGTGATGGTGGGTGAAATTCGTGACTTGGAGACGGCCGAAATCGCCATCAAGGCGTCGCAGACTGGACATTTGGTCCTGTCGACCCTGCATACTAACGACGCACCCGCTACCTTGAGCCGACTGGTCAACATGGGCGTGGCGCCTTTTAATATTGCCTCCTCGGTTCATCTCATCATTGCCCAACGGCTGGGACGACGTTTGTGCCAATGCAAGCACGCGGTAGACCTGCCCCGCGAGGCATTGCTGAAGGCTGGCTTCGAGGAAAAAGACATTGGCACTTTCAAGGTATATGAGCCAGTAGGCTGCGACCTTTGCGGCGGCAAAGGCTACAAGGGCCGGGTGGGTATCTATCAGGTCATGCCTATCTCCGAGGCCATGGGTGAAATCATCATGCGCGGCGGGAACCAGCTCGACCTCGAAAAACAGGCACAAAAGGAAGGGATTCCCGATCTGCGCCAGTCGGCGCTGAAGAAGGTCAGGGATGGGCTTACCAGTCTCGCGGAAGCCACGTCAATAACCGACTAAGCAAATCAGCGGCAGGAATATGGCACAAGCAGCGGCAGTAAAAAAACCCAAATACGATGCGTTCGCCTGGGAAGGCACCGACAAGCAAGGGAAAAAGGTCAAAGGCACTATGGAAGCGGCCAGCGTCGCCTTCGTGAATGCGACCTTGCGCCGTCAGGGCATTAATCCCGCCAAGGTCGCCAAGCAGCGCAAATCCTCTGCCCTGTTCAAACAGAAAATCACCCCCAAGGATGTCGCTATCTTCACGCGCCAGCTCGCGACCATGCTGAACTCAGGCATTGCCATGGCTCAGGCCTTCGATATCGTGGGCAAGGGCCATGAGAATCCGTCCATGGCGGCACTCATCATGGCCGTCAAACAGGATGTGGAATCCGGCACGGCCCTGACCCAGGCATTGAGCAAGCACCCACTCTACTTTGACGCCCTCTACTGCAATCTGGTGCAGGCCGGAGAGCAGGCGGGTATTCTCGACTCGATTCTGGACAAGCTGGCCACCTACAAGGAAAAAATCGAAAATATCAAGGGAAAAATTAAGTCGGCGCTTTTCTATCCGGCGGCCGTCATTGTAGTCGCCTTCATCATCACGGCTGTGCTTCTGATTTTCGTGATCCCGCAATTCGAAGACCTGTTCAAGGGCTTCGGTGCTGACCTCCCGGCGTTAACCAAGATGGTCATTGGCCTCTCACGCACCTTCACAGAATGGTGGTGGGCCATTATCGGATCTATTGTGGGTTCGGTGTCGTTTCTTGGTTATAGCTATAAACGTTCAGAAAAAATGCAACACACGATGGACCGCACACTGCTCAAAGCACCGGTAATCGGTGTCATTATTAAAAAAGCTACTATTGCCCGCTTTACCCGCACGCTCGCAACCATGTTCGCGGCCGGCGTGCCGTTAGTAGAAGCTCTCGATTCGGTTGCCGGCGCCGCTGGTAATCGCGTTTACTATGAGGGCACCATAGCTATCAAGAATGACGTGAGCACGGGCATGCAACTACAATCGGCGATGAACGCTACCGGCCTCTTCCCGAACATGGTCGTACAAATGGTTGCCATCGGCGAGGAATCCGGCGAGCTCGACAAGATGCTCAGCAAAGTTGCCGATTTCTACGAGGCGGAAGTAGA
Organism: uncultured Acidiferrobacteraceae bacterium; assembly: GCA_964365635.1. Classification (GTDB taxonomy): domain Bacteria; phylum Pseudomonadota; class Gammaproteobacteria; order Acidiferrobacterales; family Sulfurifustaceae; genus Sulfuricaulis. The sequence continues at coordinate 3,184 of CAYIQV010000105.1, read as the reverse complement.
CGATGCCGTGGCCGGCCTCTCCAGCCTGCTCGAGCCCATTATCATGGCCTTCCTGGGCATCGTCATCGGTGGCCTGGTCGTCGCCATGTATCTGCCGATCTTCAAAATGGCGGCCACGGTTTAATCCGGTCGCGGACTCTGCTTTTTCTTTGGCATTTGGGCATAATGGCGCCCGATGACCGAACTCGCCGTATTCTTTGCCAACTATCCCACGGCCTTTCCATGGGTCGCCGGCCTCTTTGGTCTTGCCATCGGCAGTTTTCTGAATGTCGCGATCCATCGTCTGCCGGTCATGCTGGAACGCCGGTGGCGCAGTCAATGCCAGGAGATCATCGGTCCGGATCGAACACCCGCCGCGCCATCAGAGCGATTTGATCTTGTTGTCCCCCGCTCGCGTTGCCCGCATTGCGGCCATGCCATTACCGCGCTCGAGAACATTCCCGTTCTCAGCTTTCTATGGCTCAAAGGCAAATGTTCCGACTGCGGAAAACCGATCTCATGGCGTTACCCGACTGTTGAACTGCTCACCGCCTGCTTCTCGGCCCTGGTAGCCTGGCGCTTCGGCTTTACTATCGCCGCGCTGGCCGGCCTGGCCCTGACATGGAGCCTGATCGCGCTGACCTTCATCGACTTCGATCGGCAGCTGCTGCCGGATGACATCACGCTACCGCTGTTGTGGGCGGGACTGCTGTTAAATGTCACGAACGTTTTTGTCCCGATATCCTCGGCGGTCATCGGCGCGACCGCCGGTTACGTTTCGCTCTGGCTCGTCTACCAGCTTTTCAAGCTGGTCACGGGCAAGGAAGGCATGGGTTATGGCGATTTCAAACTATTCGCGGCCTTGGGCGCGTGGCTGGGTTGGCAAAGCCTGCCGCTGATTATCCTGTTGGCCTCGCTGGTCGGGGCCGTGGTGGGTCTCGCCTTCATTTTATTTCTCGGCCACGACCGCCGCGTGCCGATTCCGTTCGGCCCGTTCCTGTGCGTGGCCGGCTGGGTCGCGCTCATGTGGGGCGAGACCCTGACCCGTTATTATCTGCAATTTGCCCGCATTAGCGTCTGACCTCGACGGCATGCTGCGAATCGGTCTTACCGGAGGCATTGGCAGCGGCAAATCCACGGTCGCCGCGCTTTTCGCCACGCGCGGCGTGCCGGTGATCGATACCGATGAAATCGCTCACCGTCTGAGTCAACCCGGACAAGCGGCGTTCGATGAAATCGTTCGCGACTTCGGCCAAGGCATCCTCGATGAAAATCGCCGGATTGACCGAAACCGGCTGCGTGAACGCGTATTCGATAATGATGACGAACGGCGCCGGCTTGAGACGATTCTGCATCCACACATCCGCGCGGCCGCTCAGGAGAAATTGGCCGAACTCAGCGCGCCTTACTGCGTTCTCGTGGTACCGCTACTGATCGAAGTGGGCTTCCAAGATTTAACCGACCGCATCCTGGTCGTGGATGCCCACGAGAACATGCAAATTCAGCGCACCGCCGCCCGCAGCGGCATGAGTGAAGCGGAAATCCGCAAAATCATGTCCGCGCAGGCGAGCCGTGCCCAACGTCTGCAAAAAGCGGATGACGTGATCGATAATAATTCAGACCGAAAAAAACTTGAGGCGGAAGTGGAGCGCATTCACCAGTGGTATCTATCGCTCGCGGCGACAGCAAGAAAAAACTAGCTCGATGCGAGCGCGCTAACGGCTTGCTCTATCGAATCCGCTCCCCAGATTTCACTAACCATTGCCAGCCCCTGGGCGCCCGCCTGGCGCGCGCGTCCCAGATCCTGAGCGCGCATACCGCCCAAGGCATAGACCGGCAGGTTTGCCCCGACACACAGCCGTGAAAAGGCCTCCCATCCCAGCGGCTTCGCATCGGGGTGCGAAGCGGTCGGGGCCACCGGCGACAGCACCGCGAAATCCGCCTCGATACGCCCAGCCTGTTGCAGTTCTTGCGCGTTGTGACACGAGGCCGCGACCCAGTACTTATTTTCCAGGGGACGCTTTTGGCATGCCAGCAGGCGCCGACTGTTGAGGTGCACACCATCCGCACCGCACCGCTGCGCCCATTCAGGTTCGGCATTGAGCAACAGGATGGCGTGGTAGCGATGACAGAGACCGGCGATTTTACGGGCGTAAGCCTGGTACTCGCCAGGCGGCAGATGCGGCTCGCGCAGTTGTACCAGCCGCGCGCCGACCCGCAGCGCACGTTCGAGTGGAATCAGGAACTCGTCCCTGCCAAAGCGTTGTGAATCCGTGATCAGGTAAAGCGGCGGCAACCACAGTCTTCTCAGGATCGGCGCATCGGCCTCGGGAAACTCACAACGGGGAAGCTCGGCGCAGGCAATCCATCGGGCCTCCTGGCCTTCGCGCCCGTGCGGCGCGCCTTGATAGTCCGTGACCCGCCAGACATCGAGCAAAACATCGCGGTCGTGATAGGCATGGGCAAGCTGCATCCAGGGCCTGGCGCTCCGTACGACAATACCCAGCTCTTCCTTGAGTTCGCGCTTCAGCGCCGCCAGGGCATCTTCCCCTGGCTCAATCTTGCCGCCCGGAAATTCCCACTTGCCGCCTTGATGGCGGTCGGGAGCGCGCCGGGTGATGAATACCTTGTCCCCATCGGTCAAAATCCCAACGGCGACGCGCAGGGGTGGATTAGCTTCGGTACTCGGCGTTGATGCGGACATAGTCGTGCGACAGATCGGAGGTCCAGATACGCGCGGCCATCGAACCGGCGCCCAGTTCCACCCCAATGCGGATCTCCGGGAGTCGCATTACGGCAAGACCCTTGGCTTCGGTGTAGTCGGTGTCCGGGGCACCGTGGCGCACGACACACAGCCCATTGAGATGAATCGTCACCTTAGCGACATTGAGTTGCGCTATCGGTGCGCGCCCGACCGCGGCAAGAATGCGGCCCCAGTTGGGGTCGCTGGCGAAGAACGCCGTTTTCACCAACGGCGAATGGGCAATGGTGTAAGCCACCGCGAGACAATCGGCTTCGGTTTTACCTCCGCTTACCTCGACCGTGATGAATTTGGTCGCCCCTTCGGCATCGCGCACAACCGCCTGGGCCAGCTCCGTGAATACTTCCGTCACAGCGCGCAGGAGTGCCGCATAAGCCTCACTCTCGACACGATCGATCACGGCATGACCCGCGGCTCCCGTTGCCAAGAGCACCCAGGCGTCAT
>CAYIQV010000104.1:4095-6046 GCA_964365635.1 uncultured Acidiferrobacteraceae bacterium | reverse complement strand
TGCGTCGCGTAGTCAACTTCCTTGGTGCGTTCTTCGAACTGCGTGCAGGTTTCCTGGGTGAGGCTGGCGCACCCGGACGCCAGCAGGACACATCCGATGCTGATGGATAGCAAGAAGGGTTTTGACAGGATGAGGCGACGGATAAGTTTCATGTCCAATCCATGACGCTGCCAAAGGCTGGGTCAACCACCCCAGGCGTGCCTGAGCGTTTCGTATTTATCCTTCCTTGGCTTGGCCGTTTGATCCGCGGCATGGCTGGAGCCATTACCGAGCACTGGCGACGGTTTATCATTTACGCCCGATGTCATCGCCCTGGACATGTTCCGGGGCACAGATATCCCGGACAAATTCTCCGCAGGCATGACCTTATGTAACGGATAAAGCCCAAGGGTCAGCACCAGAAGCATGGTGGTGGCTATCAGCGAGAGATCGAGCCAGATACCGCCTGCAATTTTATTTCTCCGCGAATCGGAGGTGGTTTCGTCCTCGGAATTATCGGCTGATAATCCAGCCGGTCTGTGACGTCGTTCCGTCAAATCCAGTTTGAGCAAGGCGGCATGGAATTCGTCTGCGCTCTGAAAGCGGCGGTCCGGATCTTTCTCGATGGCTTTGAGGATGACCCGTTCAAGTCCCGGTGGAACCGCCCGCTGCAATTTCTTCGGGCGTGGTGGCATTTCCTGCACATGCGCGTGCATGAGGGCGTAATCGCTGCGGCGTTCAAAGGGCAGTCGTCCGGTGACGGCTTCAAACAGACAAATGCCAAGAGAGTAGATATCGGAACGAACGTCGGTATCCCGGCCGTTGATTTGTTCGGGTGAAATGTAGAGCAGCGTGCCGACCATGGTTCCCCGCTGTGCCGGGTCCTGGCTATCCAGGAGCCTGGCCACGCCGAAATCCATGAGCTTTATGTCTTCGTCGCGGGTGATGAAGAGGTTGCTCGGCTTGAGGTCGCGATGCACCACTCCCAGTTTGTGAATATGATCGAGACCGCGCAGCGTCTGCTCGAATACCCGGACCGCTTCCCCGACTGGCAGCAGACCGCGGCTTTTCAGTCGCCTCTCCAGGGTTTCACCTTCGACGTATTCCAGAACCAGTACTTCGCCGGCGGCGTGTTCCATCATGGAATACAGCGTGACAACGTAGGGGCTGTTCAGCCGCGCCTGGGCCTGGGCCTCGGTGCGGAAACGCTTGAGATAGTCTTCGTTCTGGCACAGGTGTGGCGGCAGGACCTTCAGCGCCACGGTGCGATTGAGCTCCGTGTCGTGTGCCCGGTAGACCTCACCCATCCCTCCGCCACCAATGCGGTTCAGGGTCAGATAACGTCCAACCATACTGCCGGGCTCGAGCGCCTCGGGCGACGTCTCGTCCTGCGAGGGCGTATCCCGCTGTGCCCGACGCTCCGCGAATCGGTCCGTTATAATGACGGTGCTGTGGATTTTTTCAGATTTCCGCGCTTCCATGTACTCGTTGCCTGTCTTGGTCCGGAAACGAACCCCGGAAATTCTTCATAACACGCCAGTTTCTCTATATATTGAGTATGGTGCTGGTATCCTCGAGTGCGCAGGGCGCAGGACGGGTGCAGTAATACGGCCGACAAGCGGTAGCGGCAGGCAGTATGTTTAAATCCGGGAAAAGCTCAGGGAAATAAGAGATAATGCGTGCTCATTTCATGATTTTGTTGTGGTTTTTATGCCGATCAGCCCAATAACTGAGATTATCGACGAAATTAAACGCGGTCGCATGGTTGTTCTCATGGACGACGAGGATCGCGAGAACGAAGGCGACCTCGTGATGGCCGGGGCGCATGCGCGCGCCGAGGACGTCAACTTTATGGCCAAATACGGACGCGGCCTTATTTGCCTGACGTTGACCCAGGAGCGCTGCCGTCAATTACAGTTGCCGTTGATGGTGAGCGATACCCACGCCAAGCATGCCACCAATTTCACCGTGT
>CAYIQV010000104.1:0-4085 GCA_964365635.1 uncultured Acidiferrobacteraceae bacterium | reverse complement strand
CCACCGGCATTTCGGCCGCCGATCGTGCGCGCACCATCCAGGCCGCCGTCAAGCCAAGCGCGAAGCCCACGGACATCGTGCAGCCGGGACATATTTTCCCGTTGATGGCGCAACGCGGCGGCGTGCTTGCCCGCGCCGGTCACACCGAAGCGGGCGTCGATCTCGCGCGGCTCGCCGGGCTTGAGCCGGCGAGCGTGATCTGCGAAATCATGAGCGAAGACGGCACCATGGCGCGGTTGCCCGAACTCGATCAATTCGCCAGGCAGCACAACCTCAAAATCGGCACGATCGCCGATCTCATCCGCTATCGCATGGAGCACGAGTCCACCATCCAGCGCGTGGGTGAATGCTCGCTGCCAACGGATTTCGGCGATTTTCGCGTGCTGGCCTACCATGACGACATTGGTAATGCCGTGCATCTGGCGCTGGCGCGCGGCAGGATTGGGCGCGAGCAGCCCACGCTTGTGCGTGTGCATGTGCAGGAAAGTCTGTTGGATCTTTTTACCGACGTGCACCGTGCCGGAACCTGGACACTGCATCGCGCCTTGGCGCGTGTGGCACAGGAGGGCGCGGGCGTCGTGGTCATTCTGCAACAGGAAGAGAAGCCCGCCGATCTGGTGGACCGCATCCGGCATTTTCAGGGGAAGCATGAGGGATTAGAATTACCCGCGAGGAAACCGGGGCGGGAAGAGATGCGCACCTACGGTCTTGGAAGCCAGATCCTGGCGGATCTGGGCGTGGGCAGGATGCGTGTGTTGGGACATGCTATGAAGGCGCCGGGCATGTCGGGATTCGGGCTTGAGATCGTCGAGTACATCGAAGACGGACACATGCCACGGCAAGATGCACCCAAGCAAAACAAAGAGAAAAAGGTATCCGGATGAGTGACGTGAAAAATATTGACGGTGATCTGGTGGCCCGCAATGCGCGCTTCGGCATTGTCCTCGGGCGTTTCAACGGTTTCATTGGCGAACGGCTGCTGGAGGGGGCGATCGATACCCTGGTGCGTCACGGCACGGATCAGGCCAACATCGAAGTGGTGCGCGTGCCCGGGGCATTTGAAATGCCGTTGACGCTCAAGTTCATGGCCGCCAGCAAGAAATACGACGCACTTATCGCGCTGGGTGCAGTCATTCGCGGCGCAACGCCGCATTTTGAATACGTGGCCGGTGAATGCGCCAAGGGTATTGCCCAGGTTGGCCAGCAGTTTGATCTGCCGGTGGCTTTCGGGGTGTTAACGGTGGATACTATTGAACAAGCCATCGAGCGCGCCGGTACCAAGGCCGGCAACAAGGGTGTCGATGCCGCGCTCACCGCCATCGAGATGGTCAATCTGCTGAAGAAGCTGCGAACGTAAGGGGGCACCATGATCAAGGGCAGTCGCCACAAAGCGCGCCGCGCCGCGGTGCAAGCGTTGTATCAGTGGCAACTGACGCAGCAGGCGCCCGGCGATATCGAGGATCATTTTATCCTTGACCACGAAATGAACGATGTCGATCTTGAATACTTCCATCATCTGGTTCGTGAAGTTCCGCTGCACCTGCATGAACTGGACGATCATATTACCCCGCATCTTGACCGTGATTTGAGCGAAGTCGATCCCGTGGAACGCGCCATTCTGCGTATTGGCGCCTACGAGTTCGAATTCCATCCCGAGATTCCCTACAAGGTAATCCTGAATGAGGCCGTCGAACTGGCCAAAACCTTCGGCGCCGAGCATGGGCACAAGTACGTCAACGCCATCCTCGACAAGGTCGCCGCTGGTCTTCGCTCCAGTGAAATCCAGGCCGCGCGCGCTCCCGTCTGACAGGATGCTGGAAAGTCAGTTGCAGGGCTCCCTCTCCCGGCGGGATGCGTTGATCGTGGTTGTATCACCCTCACCCCTTGCCCTCTCCCCTCAAGGGAGAGGGGGAGTCGGTCAAAATATCCGATATGACGGAATTTGAGCTGATCCGCACCTACTTCGCGCGCCAGCCCGTCCAGCGCGCGGACGTCGTCCTCGGCATTGGTGACGACGCCGCCATTCTCGCCCCACCGCCTGGCAGACAGGTTTGCGTGACCACTGACGTGATGGTCTGCGGCGTGCATTTCCTGCCCGCTGCCGACCCCGTGGCCCTGGGCCACAAGGCACTGGCCGTGAACTTGAGTGACTTGGCCGCCATGGGGGCGGAGCCAGCATGGTTCACCCTCAACCTGACGCTTCCCGAAGTAAATACAACCTGGCTGGAGCCATTCTGCAAAGGATTGTTTGCGCTGGCATGCCAGTACCATATCCAGCTTGTTGGCGGTAACACCTCGCGCGGGCCCTTGGCCATCGCCATCGAGGCGCAGGGTTTTGTGCCGGAGGGAAAGGCGCTGTTGCGTTCCGGCGCCAGGGTGGGTGACCGGGTTTACGTGACAGGAGAATTGGGTGATGCCGGGCTGGCGTTGCAACATGAGCTTGGCAAAGGACGCTTGCCGGATGCCGCGTTCGAAGCCGTTGCCGGCAAGCTGCACCGGCCGACGCCGCGTATTCCGGAAGGCTTGGCCCTGCGTGACATCGCCCACAGTGCCATTGATATTTCCGATGGGCTGCTCTCGGATCTGGGTCATGTTCTTGAGGCGAGCCACGTGGGCGCACGTTTATTACTGGATAAAATCCCTGTTTCCTCTGTCTATCGCAGTCACATAAAGGAAACAGGCTGGGACATGGCCCTGACCAATGGCGATGATTATGAACTTTGTTTCACGGTCCCGGAGAAAAATATCGGCGCGCTGGAAAAGCTCCAGTTTCCCTGCGGGTTTCACTGTATCGGTCAGATTGAACAAGAGCTTGGCCTGCGTATCATCGATGAATCCGGCCAGCCTTATCACCCGCGACAGACGGGACACGATCACTTCGCAGAAAAATTATTTTAGAATCCAGTTAACCGGGCCCATTAATTTCTTCAGGAGTTAAGAACGATGAAAATCGGTACACCGCTCAGTCCCAGCGCCACACGCGTGATGCTGCTGGGTGCGGGGGAGTTGGGCAAGGAGGTTATTATTGCCTTGCAGCGTCTGGGCGTGGAAGTCATTGCGGTGGATCGTTACGCCGATGCGCCCGGCCATCAGGTCGCCCATCGTGCCCATGTGATCAACATGGCGGATGGCCAGGCCCTGCGCGCGCTCGTTGAAAAAGAACGCCCGCATATCATCGTGCCTGAGATCGAAGCCATCGCCACCGACATGCTTGCTGAAATTGAACGCGAGAAACTCGCGGAAGTCATCCCCACGGCGCGCGCCGCGCAATTGACCATGAACCGCGAGGGTATCCGCCGTCTGGCAGCGGAGGAACTGGAACTGCCCACGTCGCGCTATGCCTTCGCGGAAAGTCTGGGAGAGCTGAAGGAAGCCGTTGACGGCGGTATCGGCTATCCCTGCATCGTGAAGCCCGTCATGTCCTCGTCGGGCAAAGGCCAGTCCACCGTGAACGGCCCGGACGACGTGGCCAAGGCCTGGGACTATGCCATGAGTGGCGGGCGGGTAAATCGCGGACGCGTGATTGCCGAAGAGATGATCAAGTTTGATTACGAGATCACGCTGCTTACCGTGCGTACGGTGGGCGATGTACCGGGACGTGCAAGTGTCGCGAGAGACAGGATGTTGGGAGCGACTGAATCAGAAAAAATAGAAACATTCTTCTGCGACCCCATCGGCCATGTGCAGGTGAATGGCGACTACGTCGAGTCCTGGCAGCCGCAGCCGATGAGCGATCAGGCATTGCAACGTTCCCGCGAGATCGCCAGGAAGGTAACCGACAGCTTGGGTGGACGCGGAATTTTCGGCGTCGAGCTTTTTGTTAAAGGCGATCATGTGTGGTTCAGCGAGGTCAGTCCGCGTCCGCACGACACCGGTATGGTGACGATGATCAGTCAGGTTCAAAGTGAATTCGACCTCCATGCCCGTGCCATTCTGGGGTTGCCCGTGTCGGTGGCGTTGCGTGCCCCGGGTGCGAGCGCGGTGATTTATGGTGGTATGGAGGCCAAGGGCATTGCCTTCGAGGGTGTGGACGAAGCCTTGCGGGTGCCCCAGTCTGATGTGCGCCTATTTGGCAAACCCGAAGC
>CAYIQV010000103.1:0-6106 GCA_964365635.1 uncultured Acidiferrobacteraceae bacterium | reverse complement strand
GCCCCGGCTGCGGGAACATGACCAGGTGATCGACCTCGACGCGAATGCCGAGCTGTTCACCGAGCGCATGGTCGTGGTGGCTGGGCGCAAGACAAAGCACGCGCGTGCCGCTCGCCAGCTCCAGCGTATAAAGAAACTCAGCGCCGCGGAACGCCTTGGCCACCACCTTGGCCTGCAACGCGCTTTGGTCGTCGTGCTGGATGTCATCCGGCCGCAGCAGTATCTCCAGCTTGCAACCGGCCGTACAACCCTGCGGTAGCTGGCCGCGGATTGCCCCAAGCTCGGTCTGCACCTGCCCCTCGCCCAGCACCTCGCCGGGCAGAATGACGCCTTGGCCGATGAAATCGGCGACAAAGCGGTTACCGGGCCGGTGGTAGAGGTTATAGCCGCTGTCCCACTGCATCAGTTGGCCCGCGTTCAGCACGCCGATCTCATCGGCCATGGCAAACGCCTCGTACTGGTCGTGGGTGACGAGCAACGCCGTAATCTCTTCTTCCTTGATGATGGCGCGCACTTCGCGCGCCAGCTGCTCACGCATCTCGGCATCCATGCTGGAAAATGGTTCGTCCAGGAGCAACAGTTCCGGACGCGGCGCCATGGCGCGCGCCAGCGCCACGCGCTGCTGCTGGCCACCGGAAAGTTGATGGGGATAGGCACCTTCGTATTCCGGCAGGCCCACCAGTTTGAGCAGGGTCTGCACGCGCGCGCGCCGCTCACGCTCGGAGAGATGACGCAAGCCGAAGCCGATGTTGTCACCAACCTTGAGGTGGGGAAACAGCGCAAAGTCCTGAAACACCATGCCGACCCGGCGCTTCTCGGGCGGCAGCGACCAGCCGGCGTGGCTCACCACCTGCCCGCGCATGCGGATCTCGCCGCCCTGCAGAAGCTCGAAACCGGCAATGGCACGCAGCAGCGTGGTTTTGCCGCAGCCACTCGGGCCGAGCAGGCAACCGATCCGGCCGGGCTCGAGCGCGAACGACACCTGCCGGACCACGGGCGCGCCGCCATAGCCGACTTCGGCGTCGATGACTTGGAGCAGGTTATTCATAGCGGATGCGGGTGCGGCTCAGACTCTGGCTCAGGAGAATTACCGGAATGATACCCGCCAACACGATCGCCAGCGAGGCGCTGGCGGCATCCGCCAGACGCTCGTCGGCCGCCAGCTCGTAGGTGCGCACCGCGAGCGTGTTGAAATTGAACGGCCGCAATACCAGCGTCGCCGGCAGCTCTTTCAGCACGTCCACGAATACCAGCAACATGGCGGTGATCAGGCTGCCGCGCAGCATCGGCACATGCACCTTCTTGAGCACGTCGAGCGGCCCGAGTCCGAGGGCGCGCGCGGCCTCATCCATGCTGGGGCGGATCTTGGCGAGGCCTGCTTCCACCGTCTGCAACGCTACTGCCAGAAAACGCACCATGTAGGCAAACAGCAGCGCCACCAGCGTGCCGCTCAGCAACAGCCCGGTGGAGACGTCGAAACGGGCGCGCATCCAGGCATCGACGGTGTTATCGAGCCAAGCGAATGGAATCATCACACCGATCGCAATCACCGTGCCCGGAATCGCATAGCCCATCCCGGCGACACGCACGGCGCCTTGCACCAGACGATCGCCGTGCAGGCGCTTGCCATAGGCCATGAACAACCCGACCAGCAACGTTACCAACGCGCCGCTGCCGGCGAGTACCAGGCTGTTGCCGGTGATGCGCAGGAAATCGGCATCCAGCATCCGCCCGGCGGTGCGCACGACCCATACCAGCAATTGCCCGGCCGGCAGCAGGAAACCGAATGCCAGTGGCACGATACAAACCGCAAGCCCGACCGCCATGCGCCAGCCTTCAAGCCGGTGACGCGGCAGCGATTTCATGCGCGCGCCGGTCTCGTGATAGCGCGCCTGACGGCGCGACCAGCGCTCCAGCAGAATCAGCACGAACACAAAACTCATGAGCAACGCGGACAGCTGGGCGGCCGCCACCGCATCGCCCAGCCCGAACCAGGTGCGGAAAATGCCGGTGGTGAAGGTGCTGACGCCGAAAAACTGGACGGTGCCGTAATCGGCGAGCGTTTCCATGAGCGCGAGCAGCAGCCCGGCCACGATCGCCGGGCGCGCCATCGGCAACGCCACACGCATAAAGGTATGCATCGGTGTCGCACCGAGCGTGCGGCTGACCTCGAGCACGCACACCGACTGTTCCAGAAACGCGGCGCGCGCCAGCAGATACACGTAGGGATACAGCACCAGCGACAACATCACCATCGCGCCCGGCAGCGAGCGAACATTCGGAAACCAGTAATCGCCGTATCCCCAGCCGAAGAGTTCGCGCAGTGCGCCCTGCACCGGTCCGGCGAAATCGAGCAGGCCGGTATAGGTATAAGCGATGATATAGGCGGGAATCGCCATCGGCAGCAGCAGCGCCCATTCGAACACGCGCCGGCCCGGAAACTCGCAGGTGGCGCTCACCCACGCCGTCGAGACGCCGAGCAGCAGAGTGCCGGCACCGACCCCGAGCATCAGCAACAGGGAATTGACCACGTAGTCGTGCAGTGCGGTCTGCACCAGATGCTGCCAGGCCTCCGTGGCCGGCTGCAGAAAGAAACCGAACACCGTGAGCACCGGTAACGCCACGATCAGCGCCACGGCGAGCACGCCCAGGCGCCAGCCGTTCAGCCAGCCGTGCGGACGGCGTGTCGATTCAACTGCTGTGACAGAGATGGCGCTCACACCCCGCTCCCGATTGAATGGATATTTTTGTGCAGGCCTGCTTTCCCTGATGGAACAGGGTGCTCGCGCACCCCGCCCCGTTTACTGCCAACTGCATCTACGCCGGTTACTTCCAGCCGGCGCGATCCATGAGTTTGACGGCCTCGGCATTATATTGGCCAAGCTGATGCAGATTCAAAGTATCGGCCTTGAACGTGCCCATGGCCGCCAGCGTCTTACCGACGGGGATGCTGGCGCGGATCGGGTATTCCTGGTTGGTTTCTGCGTACCAGGTTTGGGCCTCGTCACTGGCGAGATGCTCCATGAGCTTCACGGCGTTGTCGCGGTGTTTCGCGGCGGCCGTGAGGCCGATCCCGCTCACATTGACGTGTACGCCGCGATCCTTCTGGTTCGGCCAGAACACCGTGAGCTTGGCTGCCGCCTCGCGCTGCGCCACATCCTTGTCGTTCAGCATCGCGGCCAGATAGTAAGTATTGATCACCACCACGTCACACTGCCCGGCGGCGGCGGCCAGCACCTGGTCGCGGTCGCCGCCCACCGGCGGGCGCGCGAAGTTGGCGACGAAGCCCTTCGCCCAAGCCTCGGTCGCCTCGACCCCGTGCTGTGCGATCATCGACGCCACCAGCGACTGGTTGTAAATATTGTCGGAAGAGCGGATGCAGATGCGGCCTTTCCACTTGCGGTCGGCCAGCGCCTCGTAGGTCGAAAGCTCGTTGGCATGCACGCGCTGCGTGACATACGCGATGGGGCGGGCGCGCACCGAGAGACCGAACCAATGACCCTTCGGATCCCGGTAGTTGGCCGGCACCCGCTCCCTGAGCGCGGCCGACTCGACTGGCGCCAGCACACCGGCCTCCTGCGCGCGATGCAGGCGCCCGGCGTCGCTGGTGAGCAGCAGATCGGCCGGGCTGTTGCGGCCTTCGCTCTTCAAGCGTTCGAGCAGCGCGTCTTCCTTGCCGGTGACGAGATTGACCTTGATACCGCTGCTGGCCGTGAACTTGTCCAGCAGCGGCTTGATCAACTCCTCCTTGCGCGCGGAATAAAGGTTGACCTCCCCGGCCGCCAGTAACGGGCCGCTCACGACCCACAGCCCCAGACCCATGACCCACCAACGACTCACAGCATGACGCATAATCCACCTCCTAAAGATTGAATGTTAATGATAACGATTATCATTTACTTTATGGTGGCTGTCAACCGCTCTTTTCCTGGCCTGGAGACCGGCCGGCACCGCAATACGGTTCAGCGGCGTGTCTGGTGAAAAGTGAAAACGATTAAAACGACTTGTCGGTCTGAAGGCCAATCTGCGGCAACTGCTTTCCGATTGGCAAATGCCTACAGCACCGCACAAGTGGCTTGCGGTGTGGTGCCGTGCTCCGTTTCCATGGGGTGCAGACCGAGGTTCTCGAACAATTTCTGGTCTGCGTTGGATTCGGGATTAGGCGTGGTCAACAATTTTTCGCCGTAAAAAATTGAATTGGCCCCGGCCAGAAAACACAGCGCCTGGAGGTAGTCCGGCATCTGCTGTCGTCCGGCGGACAGGCGCACCATCGAGGTTGGCATCACAATGCGCGCGATAGCGACGGTGCGCACGAACTCGAGGGGATCCAGCGCCGGCAGTTCGGTGAGCGGCGTGCCGGGAACCTTCACCAGCATGTTGAGCGGTACGCTCTCGGGTGCGGGGTCGAGGCTGGCCAGCTCGGCCAGAAACTGGGCGCGATCGTGGCGCGACTCGCCCATGCCCATAATGCCACCGCAACAGACCTTGGCCCCGGCATCGCGCACCTGGCGCAGCGTGTTCAGGCGGTCGTCATAGCTATGCGTGTGCACCACGTTGCCGTAGTGGGCACGGGAGGTGTCGAGGTTGTGGTTGTAATAATCGAGCCCGGCGTCGACCAGTTGCTGCGCCTGACCCTCCTTCAGCTGGCCCAGCGTGACACAGGTCTCCATGCCGAGCGCCTTGACCGCGCGCACCATCTCCACCACGGGCTTCAGATCCTTTTCCTTCGGTCCGCGCCAGGCCGCGCCCATGCAAAAGCGCGTGGCGCCGTTCGCCTTCGCCGCCTTCGCCGCGGCGATCACCTCCGCCAGCGGCATGAGCGGCTGATTCTCGATAGCGGTCTGGTAACGCGCCGATTGCGAGCAATAGCCACAGTCCTCGGAACAGCCGCCGGTCTTGATGGACAGGAGCGTCGAAAGTTGCACAGCGTTGGGATCGAAATGATCCCGATGCACCGTCTGGGCGCGAAAAATCAGGTCGTTGAAGGGAAGCGCAAACAGGCTTTCTATGGCGGCGGCATCGTGCGGCATGGTGGACTCACCCAGGGAAACGGGACACCAAACTAGGGGAAGCCGATTCTGTTGTCAACCATTTCCATGCAGTAAGGTTGACGTAGAGGTAAGGGGCGTCAGGCCCGGACGCTATGCTCGCTGCGCCCACCGGTGGCCATGGCGCGCAGGCGCGACACATCGTGCAATAGGATATGGCGGCCGTGGACCGTAATCAGGCCGTCTTCCTGAAAGCGCGACAGCAGGCGGCTGACGGTTTCGAGCGCCAGCCCGAGATAGTCGCCGAGGTCCTGGCGCGACATGCTGAGCTTGAAATCCGCCGCGCTGTTTCCGGAACTTGTCAGGCGGCGCGAGAAACTCATGAGGCACGAGGCCAGCTTCTCTTCGGCCGTCATGCGCCCCAGCATCATCAGCATTTCCTCGTCACGCACGATCTCGCGGCTCATGATCCGCAGCAACTGGTGCTGCAGACCGGGGATTTTCAGCGCCAGGTCTTCCAGAGCGGGATACGGAATCTCGCAAACATCCGAGGCCTCCAGGGCCTCGGCGCTGCACGGATGCACGTCGTCATTGATGGCGTCGATGCCGAGAAGCTCTCCCGGGAGATAAAAGCCGGTGATCTGCACACGGCCATCTTCAATCAAGCCTGTGGTTTTCATGGAACCGCTGCGGAGGGCATAAAGCGACTTCAGGGGGTCGCCAAAGCGATAAAGCATCTCGCCTTTCTTGAGGGTGCGGCGACGCTTGATGGCGCTGTCGAGCGCGGCCATGTCCGATTCGCCCAAACCCAACGGCAGACAAAGTTCATGTAACGAGCAATCCTTGCACGCCGCTTTGATGCTGGTGATATTGATGACGTTTGCGGCTTCTTGTTTTTTCATGTCGTCCCTTCCTTCCTCTCTTGTTCTGTTCAAACAAGATCAAGTGGACATGCCTACCGCACCATCCATGTGGACTTACTGACTGTTTTCAACCGACATGCTCATTCTCTACCGAATATCAGGCATATTCAATCAGGGGTGATAAATGGCCAGACCCGGCCGGGCACAGGGGGAATTCAACTGATAAAGCGGTTATAAACTGCCCAAGTTTTTTAT
>CAYIQV010000102.1:0-6248 GCA_964365635.1 uncultured Acidiferrobacteraceae bacterium | reverse complement strand
GTCGCGGTCGAGCAGCAGGGTAGCGAGTTTGTTCCAGGCGATCATGGAAAAGATGGCTTCTCGGAAAATTCTGAATAATTTAAAAAATACTGTTTCTCACCGCAAACACGCCAAGGGTGAGGCGGGGTTTTCGCGAATGTTCACTGAACATTCGCGCCGCCGAACGAGTGCAACGAAACCCGTTGCCCTCTGGGCCGCAATAAGACAAAAAACCTTTGCGCCCTTTGCGGTGAATACTCATTAAACCAAGAGAAACTTAAAATGGAATCGAGAATCAGCTTCCGTGCAGCCAGGCATTGGCCGCCTCCATGTCTTCGAACTGCTCGACCTCGGCGTCGGTGAATGCCGCCGGCAGCCAGCCCAGCCATGTCACCCACCGGCTGCTCGTGACCACCGCAACACGTTTGAAGTCATGGGCATGGGCCCGCGTGAACTGGATGTCCTCCCAAGCTACGTCCAGGGTAAAGCCCGCCATGTTCGTGAGGTTCAACAGCAGCTTGATCTTGGGGGCCGTCTTGAGTTCATTGCTGACGGCAGCTTCAAGCTCCTGAAAGTCAGAAAGCGTCAGTTCGCTGTCGACCGTTGGCTTGAGCCTGGCTTTTTCTTCTTCTTTCTCGATCATTTTGGCGCCCTCGTTAAGCCGGGAAATTTCCGATATGGGCCTAGCATATACCGGATTTGGCAGTGACTGAAATTTCAGGTTTGTATTTGCGCGGTAAAAAGGAATAATCAGGCGATCGATCACAGGAATCGCGCTCATGGCCAGCAAACCCACCATCACCCGCACCGAAACCATTGCCCACACACGCCTGTTTCGTGTCGAGCAGGTGGGCCTGCGTTTTGCCAACGGGCGCGAGGTCAGCTATGAACGTCTGCGCAGTGCCTCGAGCGGTGCGGTGCTGGTGGTGCCGATGCTGGATGAGGTGACGGTGCTCCTGATCCGTGAATACGCCGCCGGCGTGGATCGCTACGAGCTGGCGCTGCCCAAGGGGCGGATTGAGGAGGGCGAGTCGGGCGTGGAGGCCGCCAACCGCGAAATCATGGAGGAGATCGGCTATGGCGCCCGGCGCCTCACGCCGCTGAAGACTATGACGCTCGCGCCCGGCTATTTCAGCCACGCCACCCAGATCGTGCTCGCTGAGGATCTCTATCCGCAGCGGCTCGAGGGCGATGAGCCGGAGGCGATCGAAGTCGTGCCGTGGCCGCTGCACAAACTGGCCGAGCTTTGCGCACACGAAGAATGCACTGAGGCGCGTTCGATCGCCGCGCTGTTCATGGTGCGCGATCAACTGACACGAAAACACCGAGGGTGACCATGACCAATGAATCAAATCCCTGTGACTACCTGGAACCGGTGTGCGACATTGCCCGGGCCGCGGGCTCGCGCATCCTCGATATCTATGAACGTGGATTCACGGTCGAGGCCAAGGCAGACAAATCGCCGTTGACCGAGGCCGATCGCGCGGCGCATGAATTGATTGTGGCGCGCTTGCCGAAACTGGCCGGGGATATTCCGGTGCTGTCCGAAGAATCCGCGGCGGCGGAATATGAAACACGTGCGGGCTGGAAACGGTTCTGGCTGGTCGACCCGCTCGACGGCACCAAGGAATTTATCAACCGTAATGGCGAGTTCACCGTCAACATCGCGCTGATCGATAACGGCCGGCCGGTGCTCGGGGTGGTGTATGTCCCGGTGCTGGCGCAGACCTATTTCGCCTGCATCGGACAGGGTGCCTTCAAGCAGAAAGGGCAAGACGCCGCCAAGCCCATCCAGGTGCGGCGTTATGGCGGCAGCCGGCCCATCGTTGTTGCCAGCCGTTCGCACGCGGGCAAGGAGACCGAGGCCATGTTGCAGAGCCTGGGTGAGCACGACGTCGTCAGCATGGGCAGTTCGCTGAAATTCTGTCTGGTGGCAGAGGGCACGGCCGACATCTACCCGCGTCTGGGTCCGACCATGGAATGGGATACCGCCGCGGCGCAGTGCGTGGTGGAGGCAGCCGGCGGCAGAGTGACGGACCCGGACCGGCAACCGCTCTCCTACAACAAACGTTCCCTGCTCAATCCCTGGTTTCTGGTCAGCGGCGCGGGTGACTACGACTGGTACCGACACCTGCCCGCCACGGCGAAATGACGGACACCGCCCGCGAGCGGTTGTTCCTCGCGCTGGATCAGGGCGGGCACGCCAGCCGCGCCTTGGTGTTCGATCAGCAGGGTGCGTTGGTGGCCAAAGCTTTGCGCGAAGTTCGTGTCCACAGCCAGCCGCCAGACCGGGTCGAGCAGGATCCGGAAGAGCTGGTGTCCTCCCTGCAACAGGCCGCGGCCGAGGCGGTGCAATCCCTGGGAACGCGTGCCGAGGCCATCGTCGGTGCGGGTCTGGCCACGCAACGCTCAAGCATCGTCTGCTGGGATAAATTCACCGGCGCGGCGTTGTCGCCGGTCATCAGCTGGCAGGATCGGCGCGCGCAGGCATGGCTGGCACCATTAACGACCCAGGGTGACGCGGTTCATCGTCTTACCGGTTTGCGGCTCTCACCGCACTACGGCGCCTCCAAGTTGCGCTGGTGTCTGGATCACCTGGCGCCGGTGAAGGCGGCGCTTGGCCAGCATCGTCTGGCCATGGGACCGCTCGCGAGTTTCCTGTTGTTTCGGTTGCTCAGGGAAAAACCCCTGTTGGCCGATCCGGCCAACGCTGGCCGCATGCTTTTATGGAATCTCCACACCGCGGATTGGGATCGGCACCTGCTTTCACTTTTCAGCATTCCCGGCGAGCTATTGCCGCCCTGCGTGCCGACGCATTATGCCTTTGGCACGTTGGGCGTCGGCACGCAGGCGATTCCACTCACTATCATGACCGGCGATCAGTCGGCGGCGCTGTTTGCCCATGGCGCACCGGCGCCGGACGCCGCTTACATTAACCTCGGTACCGGGGCCTTTGTGCAGCGCGCACTCGGCCGGAAACCGGATGAGACGCCGGGCCTGCTCACCAGTATTGTTTATCGTGATGCGAGGCAAACCACGTATGTGCTGGAAGGCACGGTCAATGGCGCGGGGGTAGCCTTGCGCTGGGCCGAGCAGGAATTGGGATTGGCGGATATGGATGGCCAGTTGCCGAACTGGCTTTCGCGCCAGACCGGGCTGCCGCTTTTTCTTAACGGCATTTCCGGTCTCGGTGCGCCATTCTGGGTGGCAGATTTTGAGTCCCGTTTTATTGGGGATGGAGAGCCATGGCAACAAGCGGTCGCGGTGGCGGAGTCCATCGTGTTCTTGCTACAGACGAATCTAGAAATCATGAAACAACATGCGCCGCCGCTGACGCGGATAGTTGCCACTGGCGGCCTCGCCCTGAATGCCGGCCTGTGTCAGCGCCTTGCCGATCTTTCCGGTTTGCCCCTGTACCGCCCCGTGGAACTGGAAGCGACGGCACGCGGGACAGCGTTTCTGTTGGCGGGGTTTCCGGAGAGTTGGCCGGAAGAAGTTTCCGGCACATGGTTCAAGCCGATGGCCAACCCGGCCTTGCATAAGCGTTATGGGGATTGGCGGGATGAGATGACTCGCGCCGTCGCCACGCGATAGTGCGCTTCCGGGAAATTCTAAGGAAAGTTTGTTTAATTATGATTACTTGACGCAAAGGCGCGAAGGCGCAAAGAAAAACTGAGGGAAATAAACATAAAAATTCTTTGCGTCTTTGCGGCTCTGCGTCAAAAACTAATAAATCAGAGATTGCCTAAAACTGAACGACTGTGGGATTGGCTGAAGTGTTACTGCACGCGCCGCATCAGCGGGGCGGATTCCATGTGGCCGTTGTGGCGCCGCGCGCCGCTCACGCGCCGCTCAACGCCCGTCCACGCACGCCGGCTTGTGCGCTGTTCCCGACGCATACGGTAGACGCATTCGCGTACGTCGATCTGGCTGCCATTCAGGGTGGTGCGATTGAGGGCGAGCATGGCCTCGAGGGCGGCATTCTCCGAGACCAGATAGACATGGCCGTAGCCGAGCGGCAGGCCGCTCTCCGTGTCTTTCATGACGATGACGTTGATGATCGTGCCGTAACCGGAAAACAGGCGACGCAGGTCATCGGTCGTCACCGAACTGGCAAGATTGCCCACGAATATGTTCATTTTTTTCTCCCCCTATTCGCTGCCTTTGAGTCAGCGCCCTTGCAGGCATTCTGTGGAAAGAGCTTGGAGATGGCAAGTCGCGCCTTGGTATGCAATTCAAAAAGCCTTGTGTGCCAATGAGTTCGGAGAGGATACCCATCCTGTTTGCAGGTCTGATTTGAGGTGTTTCCTGTTCATCCGGCCCGGATTGACCCTTCCTCTGGGCAGGCGTTATTCCACTGGCGTCAGCGGAAGTTGCGCGGTGTCGGCGCGCACCGGACAGGACGGCAGACTGTGGCGCAGCAGGGCCACGATCTTGGCGGCCGTGGCGCGGTAGCCGGTGAGTTTTCCGCCGTAGATGCTGACGAGGCGTGGCCGGCGCGGCGTGTCGGTCTGTAGCCGGGTTTCACGGGCGCGCTGAAAGGCGCGGTGGGCCGCATGTGGCAGCACGCGCAACCCGGCAAAACTGGAGAGCGTGTTGGTGTGGCGTGCGGGAAAGTAGTGATGGAAAGTCTCGCGCAGGTATTCCACTTCGTCGGGTAGTGGTTGCACGGTGGCCGGGTCGCCGTGGTACGGCGTTTCGGTCGTCCCGACCAGTGTGTTTCCCTTCCAGGGCATGACAAACACGGCGCGGCCATCGCGCGGCGCCTCGACGTAGTACACCCCGCTCCGGGTTTCACCTTCCAGAAGAATGTGCGTGCCCTGGATAAGTTCCATGAGCAACGTGTCTGACCTTGGCGCGATCCGGTCGAGCACGACATTGACCCAGGGGCCGGCGGCGTTGACGAGCGTTTTGCCGTGGCACAGAATTTCCTTGTCCCCTTCCAGGTAATGAATCCTGAACCCATCCTGGGTTTGTTTGGCGGACAGAAAGTTGGCCGGGCAGCAAAGCGTGGCGCCGAGTGTCTGGGCCGAGCGCATCACCGCGCGCGTGAGCGCGGCATCGTCGGTTTGAGCATCCTGATAGCAAAACACCGCCTGCAGCCCGCTCGTGCCCAGCCCGTCGAGCGTGCCCCAGCGTGTCCGCGGCAGTGTTTGGTAGCGTGTTTCCCGGGACAGCCCGCCGAGGAGGGCATAGAGGGAAAGACCGGCGCGGATCGTCCAGGGCCCGCGCCGGGTACAGGCATAGACCGGGATGTGAAATGGCACGCGCTGCACCAGTGCCGGCGCGAGACGCAGCAGAATTTCGCGCTCACGCAGCGATTCACGCACAAGCCCGAGTTGCCCGCTTTCGAGGTAACGCAGACCGCCGTGAATGAGTTTGCTCGAGCGGCTCGAAGTGCCGCTCGCCAGCCCGGTACGTTCCAGCAGCAGCGTCGAGTATCCCGCCGCCGCCGCGGCCTGGGCCACGCCCGCGCCGTGGATGCCGCCGCCGACAATGACGACATCGTAGATCGGTGTGGTCATCGGGTGGCGGCGAGCCGTTCGATTTCCTGTTGCATCTCGCCGATGGCAAAGGTCTCGACGAATTCCACCCCGCGCGCGGCCAGCGTCAGCGCGAGTTTCGGGTTAGTCACCTCGTACACAGCGAGTTTGGCGCCTGCGTGATGCAACCGGCCTTCCGGTGGCAGTCCGTCGACATCACAGAAAAGATACTGCGGACGGATGGCGGAGATGATTTCCTGTTCGCGCTCCTGCCAATGATCGACGACCACGCCGATCTCCGGCCAGCCCTGCTGGCGTGCCGCCAGCAGGGCCTCCAGCGAATAGGAGATGAGCACGCATTGGCTGAGAACGGGCTCAAGTTCGCGCCGTACCAGCGCGAGCATGGTATCGATGCCGAAGTGTTTGAGGCTGGCGCGTTTGAGCTCGATGAAGCCGGTCACGTGCGGGTGTTGTTGCAGCAGCTGGCGCAATTCGGCCAGAGTGGTAATCGGTACGTCGCGGAACTGCTCGCCGAAGCGTTGCGGTTCGCTGGCGCGGAACTTTTGTAATTCCGCAAAGGGGTAGTCATGTACCGCACCGCCCACGCCGCACAGACGTTTGAGATCGCGGTCGTGGAACAGCACCGGCACCTGGTCCTGGGTCAACTGCACATCGATCTCGAAATAGCGCGCGCCCGCGCGGATCGCGGCCTCAATGCCGATCAGGGTGTTTTCCGGGTAGTGCCGTGGATAGCCCCGATGCCCGACGAGCTGCGGTAGTGCCATA
>CAYIQV010000101.1:0-6314 GCA_964365635.1 uncultured Acidiferrobacteraceae bacterium | reverse complement strand
GATGGTGCAACAATTTATCTACAGTAATTTTGTGCCGGCCTCGGGCGACTCGGTACGCAAGTATTTGCAGCACTTCGCTGCCAATGCCGGCAAGCTGACGATCGGGGGCATGCTGTTTCTGGCGTTGGCCTCGCTCATGGTCATGGCCACGATCGAACGCACGTTTAACGATATCTGGCATGTGCCGCAGACGCGCCGGCGACTGCAACGATATGCGAGCTACGTTGCGCTGCTCACGCTGAGCCCGGTTCTGATCGGCATCAGCCTTTCCATTACCTCGCACCTGATTGACGCCCCGTTATTCGGCAAGTCGGCCGTCCCGGACCCCATGCGGGATTTCCTGCTGGGCGCATTGCCGGTGTTTTTCGAACTTCTGGCATTCCTGCTGCTCTATGCCGTGGTGCCGAATTTCCGTGTGCGTTTGAGCCACGCCCTGGTGGGGAGTCTGTTTGCCTTGATCCTGTTCGAGATCGCCAAGCGTGGTTTCCGGGCCTTCGTGCTCGGGTTTTCGTCGTTCAAGGTGATTTATGGCGCGGTGGCGGTGTTGCCGGTGTTCCTCAGCTGGATTTACCTGTCGTGGACGGTCATTCTGCTGGGCGCCGTGGTGACGGCCGCGATGCCGGAGTGGCCCGGCTATCGGGCAGGGCGACAGGCCACGCGCAAGAAGAAATAAGAAAGAATCTCTTAGGGAAGCTCTGAACAAGTCTCCCGTTCGCCCTGAGCTTGTCGAAGGGTGAACGGGAAATGCCATAAATGACAGCCAATTTGTCCGTTCATGGTTCGACAGGCTCACCACGAACGGACTTGATCAGAGGTTCCTTAGGGAACTTCTGAATAATAGTCTCTGCGACGAACAATCATACAAATCAGATCTTCCTAAATAAATTATCGACGGATAAGGCTCAGGTATCCAGAATATCGAACTGGAACTGCTCAAAAGAATGGCTGGCCTCGATCATCCGGGTCGGTGTGATCTTGTAAAGCCTCAACCCGTTATCCATGTAAACCTGATGATCCGGCTTGTACACGCCGTGGTGGGTAATGAGCGTTTGCGGTTGTTTCAGTGGCCGGATTTCCGGCAGCAGCAGGGCTGGCAGAAAGTCGCTTTCCTTGTTCGCGGTGTTGACCGTTTTTATCACCACGGGTTCGGCGCTGGGCGCCAGTCGCTGGATGCCGGCTTCCACGATCGCGGAAGTCACGCCGATGGCCCAGCGGATCACGCCGATGCTCCAAGGATTGCCTTCTCCGGGCGTGCGCGTGATGATGATGTCGCCGACACGGACCGGCGTGTGAATCTGGCCGTTCTTCGATATTGACAGCCCACCGGCGCTTTCATCGTCCACGTCCCACGTGGACAAATTCATGTCGGGTATTGTTTCCACAATTTTTTTCTTTTCCGTGAGATTGGCCCACATGCGGTGCGGCATGGGACCGACCAGGGTGGAGCTGACGACAAACTTGTTGCCCCCGTTTAACCAATAGTTGATGGCTTCGAGTCCGACCGCCATCTCGATCTGCAGGCCGGAACGCTGGCTGCGGCGAAACGTTCTCTGGGGGTTCACACCCCAGGCGCTGACCAGGCGCCTCAGGAGATCCTGGCCGGCCTCCAGAAAAAAAGTTTCACTCAAGCCGTTGGCTGCGGGCATCTGACCTTGTTGCAGTTGGGTAAGCTGTGTGTGCACCTGTCGTGCCAGCTCGGTAGTGTTGAGTAATTGGTAATGTCCGGGACGTTCCAGTACTTCGTTGCTGGTGTAGGCAATCCCGGCGCGGTCGCTTTCCTGATCGACCAGGAACTGACAAGTGGGATTGTAGGTCGCGGTGGCCGCCGTTAATTGCGCGAGCGGCGCCCAGCGATCCAGATATTGATTAACCCTGTCAACCGCGCGCGCCGGAAGGTGGTAAGGGTTGCTGAATTCGAGCAGTAGGGCCTGTTTGTAGGCATGGCCGATGCCGTAGGACGTGACGGCCTTGATCAGCGGGTCTTCCAGCTCCATCGGCAGGAGCCCCATGGAGTCCGCATGCACGTAGAGTTCGTGAATTTCCCGCCACACGCCCAGCGGGGAGGGCGAGTACGTCTGATAGGAAACAGCGAGGACCTCCGTCAGGTGGCGAATAGCGCGTTGGGTGGCAAGCGCGCGCAGCGCCCGGTCGATTTCCAGGACAGCGGGTTTGTCCGCGGTGTTCAGCAAAATCCGTTTGTAGCCGTAGGCCAGTTCCATCTGGAACTGCCGGTTCAGTTCGGCGATGCCGCGATGCTTGTCGGTCAGCGGCAGCGGCAGGCCGATGTACTGCTTCATCAACTCAAACGAGATCTGTTTGATCGGTTGACGGTAAAGCTCAAGCACCTGCCAGCGCAGCTTGTCGTCGAACTCAACGCGATTGTAGGCGCACAGGGCGGAAAACAACTTGCGACCGGTCTCCGCCACGTTGAGCAATGGCAGGTTCTCCAGCCATTTCTTTACCTTCTCGGGATGTAATTCAATCTCATCGGATGTCCGTGCCGACAGGTTGGGCACAGAAAGAATCAATGTCATTGTGGCTCCGGCTTTATGCTTTTCCCCTGCTGGAAGTGTAGACGCTGATTGGCCGGACACAATTTGGCGCAGCCGGAGGGAAAAAATGGGTATTTACCGGAGAATTGTCCGTGTAATGAAATGGCTTCTGCTGCGACTAATGGGAGGACGCTTGTCATGCCGGCTGTCCCGGTTAAAGAAAGGGCGTGGCGGGCGGTCCCTAACAACCTTAAATCAGGAGAATTGAGATATGAACGCCAGAAAACTTACCGGTCTTGCCCTCGCTACAGCCGCCGCTGGCCTCTTTGCTACCGCTGGAATCCCGGCCGCCTATGCCGGTAAAGAGGTGGCCAAGGCTCATTGCGACGGTGTGAATTCCTGCAAGGGACAGTCTGCCTGCCAAACGGCTTCCAGCGCCTGCAAGGGTCAGAACAGCTGCAAAGGCAAAGGCTGGCTGCTCCTGAGCAAGGAAGAATGCAACGCCGTGAAGGACAAGATGAAGAAAGACATGGGCGAAATGAAGTAATTCAAACTTCATGTGCGTAAAATAACCGGGTGCCAACGTACCCGGTTATTTTCGTTCGATAACATGCAAACACCATCTCTCACCCATCCAAGTCTTGGATTCGGTCTGGGCCTGCGCACCGAGCATTACCAGGACGTTCTCGATACGCGACCCGCGGTCGACTGGTTTGAGATAATTTCTGAAAATTATCTGGTTCCCGGCGGCAAGCCGCTTTACTACCTCGACCGCATCCGCGAACGCTATCCGCTGGTTATGCACGGCGTGTCGCTTTCCATCGGTTCGAGCGACCCGCTTAACCAGGATTACCTGAAGCAACTCAAGGCGCTCGCGGATCATGTCGAGCCGGCATGGATCTCCGATCATCTGTGCTGGGGTGGGCTGAACGGCACCAACACCCACGACCTGCTGCCGTTGCCCTACACCGAAGAGGCCATCGACCACGTGGCCGCGCGAGTGCGGCAGGTGCAGGATTTTCTCGGGCGCCGGATTCTGCTTGAGAATGTGTCGAGCTACGTGAGCTATCTCCAGTCGGAGATGACGGAATGGGAGTTCCTGAACGCCGTGGTCGAGCGCGCCGATTGCCTGATCCTGCTCGACATCAACAACATCTACGTCAGCAGCTTTAATCACGGGTTCAACCCGCGCGCCTACCTCGCGGCCGTGCCGCCGGGCCGGGTGCAGCAGTTTCATCTCGCCGGTCATCGTAATCTCGGTGATTACATCATCGATACTCACGATGAACCGGTCATTGACCCGGTCTGGGATCTGTATGCCGAGGCTGTGCGCCGCTTCGGGCGTGTCTCGACCATGATCGAGCGCGATGACCATATCCCGCCGTTGCCCGAGCTGTTGGCAGAACTCGGTCACGCGCGCCATATTGCCGATCGCATTCACAACGAGTCTGCGGTCTCTGTCGCCTGACATGAATACGCTGCACGACCTGCAATCCGAGTTTCAGTCCTTCCTGTTGCACCGACGTGAGGATATATGCGCCCAGGTGGTGGGGACGGACAAGGCCAGTGCCGAACAGCGCCTGGCAATCTACTACGACGCCTACCGTCTGCGGCTGCTGGAAGCGCTCGACAGCAACTACCCAGTGTTGCATGGCTGGACCGGTGATGAGGAATTTGAAAAGCTCGGCCTTGCTTATCTCGCGGCCCACCCCTCGACGCATTTCTCGATCCGCTATTTCGGGCATGAACTGGCGCGCTTTCTTGCCGCCAGCGAAGCCTATCGCGACAAACCCTTCCTGAGTGAAATGGCGCAGTTCGAATGGGCCATGTCGGAGGCCTTCGATGCACTGGATAGCGCGCTGGTTCGACTTGAGGACATGGCTGCCATGGCTCCCGAGTCGTGGCCAGGTCTGCGTTTCAAGATGCAGGATTCGGTACATCGCTTGAATCTGGCGTGGAACGTGCCGGTCATCTGGAAGGCCATCGATGCCGAGCAGGCGCCGGAGGAACCACAGCGTAGCGAATACCCGAGGTCATGGTTGCTCTGGCGCCAGGATCTTAAGACCTATTTCCGTTCGCTCTCCGTGGACGAGGCCTGGGCGCTCGATGCCGCCGCTAACGGCGGCACATTCGCCATGATCTGCGAGGGATTATGCGAGTGGATCGATGCCCAGCATGTGGCAGCGCACGCCGCCGGCCTTCTGAAACAGTGGATATTGGATGGTCTGATCAGCGGGATCGATACAAAATGAAAGTCACAGCCGATTCTTGTAGGGTGTGCAAAAGCGCAGCGTTGCGCACCGTGAACTTATTTGGTGCGCTTCGCTGATGCTCAGCACACCCTACAAAGATTCACTTTTTCAGCACCTGCTAAGTCAGTTGTTGCTTATGGGTGACGGTCCAATTCGCGTTTAATGCGATCCGCTGCCTCGGCGGAAAGCCGGACCTGCTCATCGGCTTCGATTTGCCCCTGTGCGAAACGCCGCGCCGCCTGATGCAGGAAACGCATCTGCTTCGCGAAGCGCGCGCAGGCGTCGCATATGAATAAATGGATACGCAGGTTCCATCGTTCCTGCCACGAGAGTCGACGGTCGTAGGACTGGGAGATGATCTGGGAAGCTTGTTTGCAAGTTAGCATGGCGTCACTTCTCTCCTGCGTGGCCAAACCAGTTGACTTCCAGGCACTGTCTCAAACGCAGACGTGCGCGATGCAGCATGACCCAAAGATTGGTCGGTGCCACGTCCAGAACCTTACACGCTTCGTCATTGTCGAGTTCGTCCAGTTCGCACAACGAAAATACCTGTGCCTGACGTGGAGGGAGCGTGTCGATGCACTCGACAAATACCTTCCAGAATTGCTTTTGATGCAGGGCATTGGCGGGGTTGCCCCAGTCCAGGGGGCTTGCCTTCCAATGCTGGTCGGCGTCGTCTTCGAATAGCGCATCGACATCCGCGTCGGTGTCGGTCAGCGCACCGAATGGCCGTTCCCGGCTGTATTTACGCAGATAGTCCACCAGCTTGTTTTTCAGGATACCGATGAGCCAGGTGCGTTCGCTGGAGCGTCCGGAAAATCCATGACGTGCTTGCCACGCAGCCAGCAGGGTTTCCTGAACCAGGTCTTCTGCCTGGGCGGCATCGCGCAGCCGAAAATAAGCATAGCGATACAGCGCATCGCCGTGTTCATCCAGCCAATGCTGTGGCGATGTGGACGCTGGGTCAGGTGAGGGTAGCGTGGTCATGCGTCGCGCCGGAGGTGATGAGGGGCGTCAAGCGGAACGGGTTATTCGCCCTTGGGCGTGATGATTCCTTCAATGGCCGCCCGCTCGACCAGACGATCGAATTGTTCGGTGCTCATCAGCCCCTTGGCCGCCACCACGTCGCGCACCGGTTTACCGCTGCGTTCCGACTCCTTGGCGACTTCCGCCGCGGCGCTGTAGCCGATGGAGGTGTTGAGCAGGGTAGCGAGGCCGACGCTGGTGTGCGCGTAATGCCGGCAGCGCTCGCGATCCACTTTCAGCCCGCGCAGATTCTTTTCCGTAACCGCGTGGATGGCGTGGGTGAGCCAGTCCATGGCGTCGAACAGTGCCGAGCCGAGCGCCGGCATCATGACGTTGAGTTCGAGTTGTCCGGCCTGGGTCATCATGGCGATGGCCGCGTCCTGGCCCAGCACCTGATAGCACACCTGGTTCAGCATCTCGAACATCACCGGGTTGACCTTGCCCGGCATGATGGACGAGCCGGGCTGGACCGGCGGCGGCACGATCTCGGCGAAGCCGGTGCGCGGGCCGGAGGCGAGCAGGCGCATGTCGTTGGCGATGCGCG
>CAYIQV010000100.1:0-6398 GCA_964365635.1 uncultured Acidiferrobacteraceae bacterium | reverse complement strand
CAGATATTCAACATCACGCCGTCCGACAAGGCGCTCATTGTCTGGGGCGCGCTGGCGTTCCTGCTGGCCTACACCTGCGACCTGCGGCTGCTGCTCGTGGCCGGAATCGTGTGCGTGGTCGCATACATCTCGGCGCGCATGGGGACGTGGCGCGGGATGTATTGGCTCTATTTTGGCCTACGGCCGGAGAATTTCTTTCCGGCGGCGGCGCTGCTTTTTCTGCTGCCGCAATTTATACGCCAACAGCGGTTTACGGGGTTTGCCGCGACCTACCGCGTTTTCGGATTGCTGACGCTGTTTCTGCCCGTGCTGGTTCTGGCGAACTGGGGCCAGGCGAGTTACCTGAATATCGACCCTGGCGTGGTGAAGGGTCTGTATCAGGTGTTCGGGTTTGCCGCCAGCGCGGCGGCGATCTGGCTGGGCGCGCGGCGGCACTGGCCCGAGGTGGTGAATACCGGCATCACCTTCTTTGTGATCTTCCTCTACACCAAGTTCTACGACTGGTGGTGGGAGATCATGCCGAAGTATCTTTTCTTCCTGGTGCTGGGACTGACGGCCGTGCTGTTTCTCCTGGTGCTGCGCCGCCTGCGCACGAGCAACTCGGCCATGCCGGGGGGATCCGCGCCATGATGGCTTGGTCCCGCACGCGCACCTTCATTGCCGGCGTGGCGCTGATTCTTGTCGCCAACGCCGTGGCGCTCGTGGGCGTGGCCTACAACCGCCAGGGCGATCCGGAAAGTACATTGTTGCTGACGCAGCGTGAAGTATCGCTGCCGTACTCCTGGGGCTTTGGCAAAGAAAACAGCGGAGTCACGCTCACGCTGCAATGGCGTGTGCCCAGTGAGCAGGGCGATGGTCCGTATGGCTTGGGGATGAGTTATGCCAGTGTCGGCGGGGAACCGGGCTGGCTGGACAAGACGAAGCTAGCGGCATTGGGTTTCGATGTCTTGAAACCCGAGGACACACCCGATGGCCGGAGGCACTACGATAAATTGTTGCCGAAGGAAGTGCTGCTGGTACTGGAACTGGACGGCGTCGCCTACCGCGTGGCGCAGGAGCGCGCACAGCAGCATCTGCAGAAAGAAGAGGCGCTGCTGAAAGACAATGCCGGGAAGAAGGAATTCGAGGAGCGGGTAAAGAGCGCCAAGCGCCAGCTCTATCAGGAAGAGCGTATCAGCAGCCGTCTGTTCGTCGTCGATGCCGGTCTCGATGTAAACACTCTGCGCGCCAAGTTTCCCGAGCGCACACGCTTCGCCATCGTGCGCGGGCAGGTGCGGCCGCACCTCGCGCAAAAGGACAAGAAATACCGGGTGTCAGGATACGTCAGCGATCTCAGCATCCGGCAGATCAACGTGCCGCTGACCTACCGCCCGGTGTTCGAACCGATTCTGCAGAACCCTAACCGGCACCAGCCGGAGCCGACGCTGCGTTATACGGTGTCCGTCGCTTTCGGTCAGCGGCTTGAGCCGTGGATTACCGACGTTAAGCCGTCAACGCCATAGGCTCAGCTCCGCAAGTTCTCTATAGATGCTGCCAGAATCGCGCTAACGCATTGTGCAAAAAGACATTTCTTAGATATGAGTTGGCTTGATATCGGTCAAGTACATAGACATTAGAATTTAATTAAATACTAACCATCCTGAAGCCTAACTGTATTACTTAAGGAGGTTAGTTTGATGTTGTTCAAGTCCGAGAAGTGCAAGTCGCGTCTGCGCCGTGTTTTCCACGCTAATATGATGCTGGGTTCGCTGATGTTTGCGGCGGCCGTTTATTTGATGATCACCGGTCATTATGACAATCACCTGGCGCGGCAAAGCGCTGAAATGGTGCTGAACCGTTTCGCTCTCGGCGGGTTGCTGTATCTCGCGGCCTTCTGGTCTGCCGACCTTCTCGGCAAGCCATACCTGTGCCCTTCTGCAGAGCAGCAAGCCTGATCCATCCCGTTGTTGTCTGAACCAGGGCCCGTCCGACATCTCCACCGGATGGGCCCTGGTTTTTTCTGAATCTGTATCAGACTTTCGTATATTGCCGCTAGCCACAGAGGGTCGCTGATCTATTCGCATGGGCAAACCTGGGCAGGAGGGGCGAAGTGAAGTAAAGATGAATAACGGTCCGATTGACCGTCAAGCCCACCGATCCCGCACTGCTGGATGAAGCGCACGTCGATTTCATGCAGCGCCACGTGACAATCATTGCGCGGCACGCGATGCGGCCATTGTGCCGATGCTGGTCCGGGTGTTGGGCTGCCGGGCCGGCGGCCGGCATTATCCCACGCCGTGCTTCCTGAACCACTCCTGCATCCGCTTCCACCCGTCTTGCGCGGCTCCCTGACGATAGCTGGTGCGGCAATCAGCGTGAAACCCGTGCGGCGCATCCGGGTAGATGACGATCTCCGCTTGGGTCTTCGCGGCCTTGAGATCGTCCTGCATCATCTCGACGATCTCGACGGGAATGCCCTGATCTTCGGCGCCATAGAGGCCCAGCATCGGGGCCTTGAGTGACTTCACCAGATTCATCGGCTGTGTCGGGTGTAGTGCATCCGTATCGCCCGTGAGCCGGCCGTACCACGCCACGCCGGCCTTGAGGTTTGGGTTGTGTGCGGCGTAAAGCCACACGATGCGGCCGCCCCAGCAGAAACCGGTGATGCCAAGCTTGGCGCCATTGCCGTTATTTCTGGCTGCCCAGGCGGCGGTGGCGTCAAGGTCTTGCATCACTTGGGCATCGGGAACTTTCGCGACCACAGTTTCCAGAATTTCCTGGATGTTCGTCATCTTCGAGACATCGCCCTGGCGCGCGTACAGTTCCGGTGCCACCGCAAGGTAGCCGAGTTTGCCCAGCCGCCGGCAGACGTCGCGGATGTGTTCGTGCACGCCGAAAATTTCCTGGACAACGAGCACGGTCGGGAAGTTTGTCTCTTTCTCCGGCATCGCGCGGTAGGCCGGAATCTGTCCGTCGGCTACCGGTATCTTCACTTCACCCGCGACCAATCCTTTGCTGTCGGTATGAACGACGGTCTGCGCTGCAATTGGCCG
Organism: uncultured Acidiferrobacteraceae bacterium; assembly: GCA_964365635.1. Taxonomy (GTDB): domain Bacteria; phylum Pseudomonadota; class Gammaproteobacteria; order Acidiferrobacterales; family Sulfurifustaceae; genus Sulfuricaulis. Next base: position 3,366 of record CAYIQV010000100.1, on the reverse strand, counting down.
CACGGCGGCGGCGAAACCCGCGGCCAGCACGGTGACAATGAAATCGCGGCGGGTAAAATCCTTCTGCGGCACAAGACTCAGCAAATCCTCTTTGAAGTTCATGGTTCTCCCTCCATGGATGCGATTGGGAAATCAGGCTCAGGTGGGAGTCATGGTACTACTGGATACGGCGGAGAAAAACAGGAAAGGCGGTTACGGCTATTGTCCCCGATCTTGCCCGGCGCTACGTGGTGATTAGTAGTGAGGCGGGGAAATTGAAAAACACCCGTACCGTTGTGTCCGGTACGGGTGTTGGTAAGTTTAGTCTGTAGCGCCTGCCTCTACGAATGGCTCATGTTTCTGGCGATGTTCTGCCATACCCTTCAGTAGCGCCGAGAGAATTGCCACGGCGCCGACAATGAGCGCCAGCGCCAGCGTCGTGAAGCTCAGGGTATTGAGCACCCCGCGAGTTGTCGTGCCGAGGGTCGACAAAATGCCCATGTCTGATAGGTACACCGGCACCTTGAAACATCGGCTCACCAGCACAATCAGCATGATCATGCCCATGACAAGCTTGACCGAGTATTCACGGACATAGGTGGTGCCGATAGCGCCAATCTGGATACCGAACAGCGAGCCGGCGAGGATGATCATGGCGAGGCGGATGTCCACAAAGCCGTCCCAGGCATAGAGCAGGCTGCCGCCCGTCCCCATCACAAATGCGATCACCAGTTCGGTGGCCGTGGCCATGATTGCTGGCACCCCGAGAAAGTACATCATCGCCGGCACCCCGATGAATCCGCCGACGGCAATCGAGGCCGCCAGCATGCCGGTCGCGAATCCGAGTGGCGCCACGATCATCAGCGAAACCGACGCCCCGTCCATGGACCTGAACGACATCATGGTGCCGGGAATGCGCGCGGTGCGCACCCAGCGCGCCAGGCGCGGAAGGTCGTCCTTGGTGCGTGATTCACCGCGCATGCTGCGCAAGGCGTCGCGCAGCACCACGCTGCCCACGATCGCCAGCACCACGATGAAGACCACCGAGACGTACAAGTCCGTCCCGGTGTCACCGAAGCGGTCGCGGATGCCGGTCATGATGTTCTTGCCGGCAAACACGCCAGCCTCGGCGAAAAGCCCCATCACGATGCCGAGCTTCACGTCCACCTGGCCAAATTTGGCGCGCTTGATGGCGCCGACCAGCGCCTTCGGGAATTTGTGGGCCATGTTGCTGGCCACCGCGACGATGGCTGGTGCGCCAAGGCTCATCATGGCCGGAGTCAGCACGAACGCGCCACCCGAACCGATGAAGCCGCTCACCATGCCGCCGACGAATCCGACGAGGAACAGAATGATGACGGTTGTTGTGGTGAGGTCGATGAACTGGATTGCTTCCATAAATTTAGGCTCCTGGAGCAGTGCGGGGTTTGAGGCCAACCGCGTCCCAGAAATGTCCCGTGAATGCGCCGTGTACCAGCGAGAACACCAGTGCGACGGCAATGGGTATCAAGACAAAAAGCTTGTGCCCCTCGCGCGTGGCCGAGGCCAGCATGGACAGGTCATCGCCAAACCGGAACAGCAGGGCGTAACACAGCGTGCTGATTCCGCCCAAGATGAGGGCAGCCACCCATGACGGGATTGTGGTTTTTTGACTTGGTTTTTTAGCGCGGGGTTTCCGTGGGTCCACCCCAAAGACGTAATACGTAGCTATATTCCACATAGGAATATTAATACCTCTTAATGATAAGTTTAGGAATATCCCATCGTGGAAAATACATATTTAATGCCTATTAAATTGACGTTTTCCTCGACTCGATAGAGAGTATCAGTTTAGACTGAGCGCATTCGCCAATGAAATCGAGTAAATACATATTCCAAAATGGAATATATTAATCTTCCCGAAATAAGTGGCTGGGCGGCCCTGCGTGCGGTAGTGGAGAAGGGCGGGGTTACCGAGGCGGCGCGGGCGCTCAAGGTTGGGCAACCGGCTATAACCAAGCGCTTGCGTGCGCTCGATGAGTGCTACGGCCTGCCACTGACTGAGCGCGTTGGCGGGCGGCTGCGGCTCACGGCGGCGGGTGAGAAGGTTTACCTGCTTGCCGTGCAGACGCTGGATAGACAGCTCGCGCTGCGCGAGGACTTGCAAAGTCTCGTGGGCGGCGTCAAGCCGTTGCGGCTCGAAGTGACCTTCTCTATCGGCGAGCATCTGTTGCCTGATCTGTTGTTGCGTTTCGCCGAGCGTCATCCCAAATTCAAGGTCACCAGCCGTCTCGGTTACAGCCGCCAGATTCAGACCTATCTCGCTAGCGGGCTTGTCGATCTGGCGCTGATGGAAAGTGCGCCGGATCATCCGGACATTCTGGTGCAGAAGTGGATGGACGACGAGCTGTGGCTTGTGTGCGGGCGCACCCACCCGCTGGCCGGCACCGATCGTATTCCGGTCGAGCAATTAACGGAACTCGATTACGTGTTGCGCGAGCGTCGTTCCGCCATCCGCGATGCCATGGACGAGGCGCTGCGCCAGATTGGTATCGAACAACTCAAGATAGCGATGGAGGTGGGTTCGACCGATGCCATCGTGGAGATCCTGGCGCGCGGCAAGCATGTGAGTTTTCTGCCGCGTTTCGCCGTGGCCGAAGCGGTCGCACAGGGGAAGCTGACGCGGGTCAAGGTCACGGGTTTTCGCATCATGCGCATGCTGTGGATCGCGCGCCATCGCGCCAAACTCAATCACCCCGTTGCCGAGGCCTTTATCAAGTTGATGCGCGAGACAGTACCCGCCGGGGCGGCGGGAAGCTGAGACGAATTATTTTCTCCGCAACCCGAGCGGGTCGTTCGGGTCCACACCTTCCTGGAATTGTTTCTTGCGCTCGATGTTGGTCAGCTGGTAGACCTTGCCGATCCAGTTGTTGATCACGGCCTCGCCGGTATCGTGCCAGGTGTTGTCGAGATTGGCCGCGATCAGCGATTCCGGCAGGTCCGACGCGGGCTTGCCCTTGGCTTTAGCGGCGAGCACCGCGTCCCGGTGTTCCGCGAGGATCGCCTGGGCCTTGAGCGTGAAATAGTTTTCCGGGAACGGCGGATAGTCCCCACGTTCGCCTTTCACAAAGCGCACTACCTCACGCTTGTATTCTTTGAGCAGGCTGACCGTGTCGTACTCCGGGTGTCCCTGAAAGAACACGAGGCGAAATCGGTCTTCACTCACCGCCAGATGCACCCCGGCTTCCTCGCTTTCCACCAGCACGTGCAAGCCGGCGGCCTCGAATTGTTCGCGGTCGATCTGATTGAAGCGCGAGTGCGGCACGTCGAAGCGCGTATTCACGTCGCTCACGAGCGGATGCTTGCGGTCCACGACGCGGTGCGAATACACGCCCCAGCGCTTGAAGC
>CAYIQV010000099.1:0-6441 GCA_964365635.1 uncultured Acidiferrobacteraceae bacterium | reverse complement strand
ACTAGCTGGTTGGCAGGGCGACCACGAGGCGGTTGAATCCGGTCAATTTGGCCTGACTCAATGTGTCATCGGCGCGCTTGAGCAACGCCGCAGGGGGTTCGCCCGGGGAGTATTGCGTCAGGACGCTGGAAAAACTGGGCAGCGGGAAATTTTTTCCATCCTGATGAATGAAGGTTTCCGCGGCCGTCTTGCGCGCCTTCTCCAAGGCGTGCATGGCGCCATCCTTCTGAGTATTGGGGAACAGCACGGCGAACTCATCGCCGTTGTAGCGCGCCACCAGATCGTAAGTGCGAAACTGCGCCAGAATTTCGCTGGCGTAGCAGCGCAACACCGCATCGCCGGCCTGACGGCCATAGCGCCGGTTCACCGCGTCCAGATTGTCGATATCCACCAGGGCCAGGGCCAGGGCAAAACCATAACGCCGCACGCGTCCGATCTCGGCCTCCAGCTGACGCACGAAAACGTCGCGCTTGGGCAGACCGGTCAGTTCGTCCGTCAGACCATGTTTGCGCGCCTGACTGAGTTCGACACGCAGGTGTTCGCGATCCGACTCCATGGCCTGTACGTAATCGCTCGCGCTCGAGAGTTTCTGGATCATGTCCTGGCGTTCCTCGATCAACTCATTCAGCCCCTTGACCAGAATCTTTTTGAGGTCATTGAATTCCCCCAGCGGGCTTTCTGTGCTTATTAACGTCGCGCGCTCGCTTTCGAGCAACTTGCCGAACTTTTCTTCAACAACAATTTGCTCGGGAATGCTGACCGGGACAGCAGGCGTGGGTGTCTCCGTTTTGTCCTTACCGCCTTCAACCGGTTTTGGTGCCGCCACGACGGGGGGCGGTTTCGCTGCCAGTGATGAGGCCTGGCTGCCGAGGATTGGTGTTTTGGTTTCCGACGCAGATATGGCGGCGGTATCTGGCAGATAGATTACCAGGCGCTGCTGAATGAGCCGCGCCCGGACGCGCGTGATGGGATCGCAGGCCGGGTCCTTGGCGTATTTTCCCAGCAGGGCATGCAAGAAAGTCACAAATACCAAGTCGATGCGCCCGCTTTTCAGGAGGAACTGCTTCAGGCCGCGCTGTATCTGGCCGTAAAGAATGTTGCCGTGGGTGGTCCGCTTCAGGCCATCCAGATGGGGTTTCAGACTGGTCAGCAGCGACGAATCTACGGAACGCTCAATGGCCGTCAAACATGATCTCCTTGGCGGGCGCTGGAAGTAACCTGCCTACAGGGAAAATCTAGCTGTCCGGGGGCAGTTTACAACTAGCTAAGAAACAGGATTTTAGGAGATGATAGCAGCAGGTTAGCCGCCGTTACCGCTCTTGAGCTCTTCGGGTACCACTTTCGGCACCGGCAATTCCACTTCAATACGGTTTCTTCCCAGCCGTTTGGCCCGATACAGCGCGCGATCGGCCCGATCGATCACGTTAACCGGGGTTTCACCGGGCATGTATAGCGTGACCCCGGTGGAGAATGTCGGCAGCGGAAGCAGCTGGGAGGCATATTCGCAACGAATCTCCTGCACCCGGTTTTTGACCTTGGTGATGGCGGCCACGGCGCCTTCCTGGGTGGTGTTCGGCAGCAGCACCGCGAACTCTTCTCCGCCGTAACGCGCCACCATGTCGTGATGGCGCAGTACCGTCAACACCTCGGTGGCGTAACAGCGCAGGACCGCATCCCCGGCGGCGTGTCCGTGGGCATCATTAATGGCCTTGAATTCGTCGAGATCGATCATCGCGAGCGCAAGTGGCGCACCGTGGCGCTGTCCGCGGCTGATCTCGTCCTGGAGTTGGCGCATGAAAGCACGCCGGTTCGGCAGGCCGGTAAATTCGTCGGTGAGCGAGAGCAGCCGCACCTTGCTCAGCTCTTCGTGCAACCGCTGGCTGTCGTCCTTGATGAGCTTCAGGTAACCGCCGGTACGATGGAGTTTCGTGTCGAGCGAGCTTTGCCCGTGAATCAGTTCTTCGATTCCGCCGATCAGGATCTGCTGAAGGTTATCGATCTCCTTCGAGCCTTCCGCCTGCTGCAAAGCGCGCAACTCGATCTGCAACAGCGCCCCGAACTCGCGGTTCTGGGTAATCGCCTCCGACACACTTTTGGTCAGCGCCTCTTGCAGCTTGTCGATTTCGTCGCGTTTGCGATCGAGGTGCTGTCGGTAAGCGCTGTTGACCCGGCGCTCCGCCTCGGGGGGGCTTTCGGCGGCCTCGGGCACTATTTCATTTTCCGCTTTTGTCTTTCCTGGAGAGGCCGGCGGGCCAAGAGGCGTTTCCTCGTGCGGTTCGGGCGCGGCTTTCGCCGCACCGGCGGTGGCCTGGCGCAGTTGTTGTTCGATGGATTCGGATTCGGGGGTGGTTCCACCCGTCATGGGAGCTGCCGCCGCGGGAGGGCGATGCAGCTGGATAAGACGGGCATTGATGCGCGTGATGTGCTCGGGGCTCGGCTCGCGGGCGTAGGCCTCCAGCAGCAGATGCAACAGCGAGGTATAGCCATGATTGACCCGGGACTGGATTTCTTCCTGCTCTACGACAATGCGCTCGACCTGATCGTAGATAACCGTACCCACAGATGTCCGCTTCAGGCCTTCCAGCAAGGCCAGTATTTTTCTCGACGTTTGTGCACCGTCGACATTCTTTTCGCTGTGCACCACTCCCCCTCTCCTGTACGCCCCTGAAACTACCGACGCTTCCCCGATTTTACCAGGACGCGCCACGTGAATTCTAATTCTTCATGATTTAGAAACAATCTACTCGCGCGGATTTTAAATAACAACTTGTCATTTATGGGAGTTGAGCCGGGCCCCGCACATCAAGGACTTATCGCAAACATTGAATAACGTGGGTTAAGCGCGATCCGGCCGGGCAAAACCGCGTCGCCGGCCTTGATGGCGGGTGATCGATTTCACAACTTCCTGATACGGCAGGGATTCCAATGAACCGTAGCAAACCTGCGCCCGGTTGACGAGAGCATAGATGTTTTCCGCCTTACCATTATGGTCGGACGAGTCTTCGGGGAACATCAAGCGCTGCAGCCCGAGCAACCCACCAACCATGACCCGCATCTCCTTGCCAAAGGGGAGGCCCTCCGACGTATCCGTCACCTTGAGCGCAAACCGGGCGCGATCACGCATCAGCGCCAGCAGCATGTGGCAATTGTTACGGGCGGTATCCGACGTGCACGCGACACCTATCTGCTCGGCCACCGAGAACGGTGTGGATTTCTCGCACCCGCACTGAGCGCTCAGAATAGCCTGCTCAAAAGGGCATTTGGCGTAATCGGTCAGCATGGGAAGAACATGCGCCGCACCGGTGGCCGAGTCAAGCCAGGTCCGAACCGGGTCAGCGGGCGTCACGTTTATGGCCTAAAATCAGAAAAACGGATTACCCAAAATTCATGGACAGAAACTATGGTTAACAAGCCGAAAATCAGCGTACTGCGGCACGACTACCTCGGCCTCGACGTGCCTTCGCTCAAGCACTCGCTCGCCAACCGCCTGGTGTATTCCATCGGCAAGGACAGCTACACCGCCACCGACCACGACTGGTTTCATACCGTCGCGTATGCCGTGCGCGATCGCCTGATCGAACGCTGGATGGAAACCCAGCGCAGCTATTACCGCGCCGACGCCAAGCGCATCTACTACTTCTCCCTCGAATTTCTGATCGGGCGGACCCTGATGAACAGCGTGCTCAACATGCAGTTCAACGAAGAGGTACGGCAGGCCATGATGGAAATCGGGCTCGACCTCGATGAGATTTGTGAGATCGAGTACGACGCGGCACTCGGCAATGGTGGCCTGGGAAGACTTGCCGCCTGCCTGCTTGACTCCATGGCCACCCTGCGGCTGCCGGGTTACGGTTACGGCATCCGTTACGAATACGGCATGTTCAACCAGCGCATCCGCCATGGTCAGCAGGTCGAACAGCCGGAAAACTGGCTGCGCTACGGCAACCCCTGGGAATTCCCGCGCCCGGAACTGATTTATCCGGTCCACTTCAACGGCCGCGTGGTGCAATTCCGGGACGAACAGGGCCGACTGCATCATCATTGGGTCGACACCGATCAGGTCATGGCCATGGCCTACGACACGCCCATTCCCGGGTACGGCACCAACACCGTCAACAACATGCGCCTGTGGTCAGCCAAGGCGACGCGGGATTTCGATCTCGCGTTTTTCAACGAAGGCAATTACATCAAGGCGGTCGAGGACAAGAACGCCTCGGAAAATCTGTCGAAGGTACTCTACCCCGATGATTCCACGGCCACGGGGCGCGCGCTGCGTCTGAAACAGCAGTATTTCTTCGTCAGTGCCTCGTTGCAAGACATCCTGTTCCGCTACCAGAAAGTTCACCCCAGCTTCGACGAACTGCCGGACAAGGTCGCGATCCAGTTGAACGATACCCATCCGTCGGTATCGATCCCCGAGCTCATGCGCCTGCTGGTGGACATACATAAACTGGAATGGGATCGCGCCTGGGGGATTACCGTGCGCACCTTTTCCTACACCAACCATACGCTGATGCCCGAGGCGCTGGAGACCTGGCCGGTGCGGCTGTTTGCCGCCATCCTGCCGCGGCATCTTGAAATCATCTATGAAATCAACCAGCGGTTCCTGGACGGCGTGCGCCACCGTCATCCGGGTGATGCGGAATTCGTACAACGCTTGTCGCTCATTGACGACCGCGGGGATCACCACGTACGCATGGCCCATCTCGCCATTGTCGGGAGCCATCACGTCAATGGCGTGTCGAGGATACACACGCAGCTCATGAAGAGCACCATCTTCTCTGATTTCGACCTCTATTTCCCCGGCAAGATCATCAACATCACCAACGGTGTCACCCCGCGCCGCTGGTTGAACCAGGCCAACCCACGGCTTTCGAAGCTCATCTGCTCACGCATCGGCCACGGCTGGCTCACGGATCTGAACCAGCTCATCCGTCTGGCGCCGCTCGCCGAGGAAGCGGCATTCCGGGCCGAATTTCGCGCCGTCAAGCACGCCAACAAGGAAGCACTGGCCGAGTTGGTTAAAAAACACCTGGGCCTGGAAATCAGCGCGGACACGCTATTCGACATGCAGGTGAAACGTATCCACGAATACAAGCGCCAACTCCTGAACGTGCTGCACGTCGTGGCGCGTTACAGCCGTATCCGCGCGCAGCAGTCGCTCGACATCGTCACGCGCACCGTCATTTTCTCCGGCAAGGCGGCGCCAGGCTACGCCATGGCCAAACTCATCATCCGGCTGATCAACCACGTGGCCGACGTGATCAACAACGACCCTGCCGTCGGTGGCCGCCTGAAAGTGGTGTTCGTTCCCAACTACGACGTCACCACCGCGGCCGACATCATCCCGGCCGCGGAACTGTCAGAGCAGATTTCCACCGCCGGCACCGAGGCTTCCGGTACGGGCAATATGAAGCTGGCACTGAACGGGGCCCTCACCATCGGCACCCTGGATGGGGCCAATGTCGAGATGCTGGAAGAAGTAGGCAAGGAAAATATTTTTATCTTCGGCCTGAACGCCGCGGACGCGGCCCAGCGGCTGCAAGGCGGCTACGACCCGCAACGCATCAGTGACGAAAATCCGGAGCTCAGGCAGGTGCTCGACATGATCGGTTCCGGTTATTTTTCGCCTGACGAGCCGGAACTGTTTCGTCCCATCGTGGACACGCTCACGCGCGGCGATCACTTCCTGCTGCTGGCCGATTACGCGGCCTATGTCTCCGCGCAGGAACGGGTGGACGCGTTGTATCGCGACCCCGAGGCGTGGACGCGCGCGGCGGTGCTGAACGTGGCGCACATGGGGAAATTCTCCAGCGACCGTACCGTGGGCGAATACGCGGAAAAAATCTGGAACGTCAAACCCGTCGCCCACGACTAATACGGGCCGGGCGAACCTAGCGGTGGTAAGGACGGCTCTGTTCGTGCACGGCGTCGACGAACACCCGCACCCGGTCCGGGTCGATGTGCTGATGGACGCCGTGGCCGAGATTGAACACGAGTCCGCTGCCTTGGCCGTAATTCGCGAGAATGGTGCCGACCTCGGCACGAATACGCTCCGGTGAGGCATAGAGGATCGAGGGATCCATGTTCCCTTGCAGCGCGACCTTGTGCCCCACCCGGGCGCGCGCGCCCATGAGGTCCGTGGTCCAGTCGATGCCCAGCGCGTCGCAACCGGTTGCGGCCATCTCTTCCAGCCACTGACCGCCGTTCTTGGTGAAGAGGATCACCGGCACGCGCCGGCCGTCGTGCTCACGGGTAAGCCCCTGCACGATGCGTTCCATATAAGCCAGTGAAAACTCCCGGTAGTCACGCGGCGTCAGCACACCGCCCCAGGTGTCGAACACCATGACCGCCTGCGCCCCGGCGGCGATCTTGGCGTTGAGATAGGTCGTGACCGAACGCGCGAGCACGTCGAGCAGCTGATGCATGAGCTGCGGCTGG
>CAYIQV010000098.1:0-6497 GCA_964365635.1 uncultured Acidiferrobacteraceae bacterium | reverse complement strand
CCGTCGGTGGGTGTGATAAAGCCGTACCCTTTGCTTGCGTTAAACCACTTTACTGTTCCTATCGCCATATTCCTTCTCCCTCATACACGGCGTTTGCCGTATGGTTCCATGTCTCCGAGACCTGTCGCATGGCCCGGAACCCAAGCTGCTGTCGGGGCAAGCACGCGACCCGGATCATCTTCCTTCTTTTTTTCGATTTAAGTCAAGCAACGGGGTTCCCGATGATATGTTTTTTGCGGGCCAGCCCAGCCCGGTGCGGGCGGATGTGGGCCCCGAAGTCCTGCTACAAATCTTGGGGTTGAAATTTGGTATTGTGGTCGCACAATGTACTTGTTTTTACCGGGTTTCAGCGCCCGTCCGGGCATGGGAATATGGTGTAATCTTGAGCTATGAGCGATAAGCCACAGCATTATCTTGACGGTCCAATCGTTCAGGAAGCCAAGCCAAAGCTTCAGAAACCGTTGCCCTTTAAAGTGATCATCCTGAATGACGACTATACTCCTATGGAGTTTGTCGTAGAGATTCTGGAGCGGTTTTTCGCCAAGAATCGCGAGGACGCGACCCGTATCATGATTCACGTGCATCAGAAGGGCATGGGCATTTGTGGCGTCTATACTCGGGAGATAGCGGAAACCAAGGTGCGGCTGGTCTTGGACTACGCGCGGGAGCATCAACACCCGCTGCAGTGCACGATGGAGCCGGAATAAGGGAGTTTTTATTTGGTTGGGCCAAGGCCCGGGAGGTAGAGCGTCATGTTGTCGCAGGAACTGGAGTTTTCATTAAATACCGCGTTTCAAAGCGCACGCGAGAAACGTCACGAATTTATCACCGTGGAACACCTGTTGGCCGCGTTGCTGGATAATCCCTCCGCGGCGCGGGTATTGCGCGCCTGTGGCGGTAACATTGACGATCTGCGTCGCAACCTGCATACCTTCCTGGATGAGAATGTCCCCAAGCTCACGCCAGGTAACAAGATCGACACCCAACCTACAATCGGCTTCCAGCGCGTGATTCAGCGCGCGGTGCTGCATGTCCAGGGCGTGGGCAAGAAAGAAGTGACGGGCGCCAATGTCCTGATCGCCATTTTCGGCGAGAAGGAGTCACACGCCGTCTATTTTCTGCACAAGCAGAACATCAGCCGTTTCGATGTGGTGAATTACATCTCGCACGGAATCTCAAAAGTGCCGGGCGAGAGCCAGAGTGAACTGCCTTCTTCCGAGGATGGCGAGGAAGGTGGCGGCGCGGCGACCGAAAAGAGCCCGCTCGATGTCTTTACGGTCAACCTCAATGAACAGGCCCGCCTCGGGAAAATCGATCCGCTGATCGGACGCGCCCGCGAGGTCGAGCGCACGATTCAGATCCTGTGCCGCCGCCGCAAGAACAACCCGTTGTTTGTCGGCGAAGCCGGCGTTGGCAAGACCGCCATCGCGGAAGGCCTGGCGAAGAAAATTGTCGATGGCGAAGTGCCGGATGTCCTGGCGGCGAGCACGATCTACGCGCTCGACATGGGCTCGTTGCTGGCGGGCACAAAGTATCGCGGCGATTTCGAGAAGCGCCTCAAGGCGGTGTTGCACCACCTGAAGAAACAGGAAGGCGCGGTGCTGTTTATTGACGAGATTCACACCATCATCGGCGCGGGTGCCGCCTCGGGCGGCGCCATGGATGCCTCCAACTTGTTGAAGCCGGTGCTGTCGTCGGGCGACCTCAAGTGCATTGGCTCGACCACGTATCAGGAATACCGCAATATCTTCGAGAAGGATCGGGCGCTGTCACGCCGCTTCCAGAAGATCGATGTTGCCGAGCCCTCGGTTGAAGAAACGGTGGAGATTCTGCGCGGCCTGAAGGGTCGTTTCGAGAGCCACCACCATGTCCGTTACACTTCGCAGGCATTGCGCACCGCCGTCGAGCTTTCGAATCGTTATATCAACGACCGGCACCTGCCGGACAAGGCGATCGACGTCATCGACGAGGCCGGCGCGAGCCAGCATCTGTTGCCGGTGAGTCGCCGCAAGAAAACCATTGGCGTGCATGACATCGAGGACATCGTTGCCAAGATGGCGCGCATCCCCCCAAAGACGGTTTCCACCACCGATCGCGAAGCGTTGAAGACGCTCGAACGCGATCTCAAGATGGTTGTGTTCGGTCAGGACGAGGCCATCGAGGCACTGGCGACCGCGATCAAGATGTCCCGTTCCGGTTTGGGGCATCCCGAGAAGCCAGTGGGCTCTTATCTTTTCTCCGGACCGACCGGCGTCGGCAAGACTGAAGTGACGCGCCAGTTGGCGCATGTGCTCGGGCTGGAACTGATCCGCTTCGACATGTCTGAATATATGGAACGGCACACGGTGTCGCGCCTGATCGGCGCCCCGCCGGGCTATGTTGGATTCGACCAGGGCGGATTGTTGACTGAGGCCATCGTCAAGCACCCGCATTCCGTGCTGTTGCTCGACGAAATCGAAAAGGCGCATCCGGATGTGTACAACCTGCTGTTGCAGGTCATGGACCACGGGACGCTGACCGACAACAACGGCCGCAAGGCGGATTTCCGTAATGTGATTCTGGTAATGACCACCAATGCCGGCGCGGAGCGTATGAGCCGTTCGAGCATGGGCTTTACCAAACAGGATCACGCCGGTGACAGCATTGAGGACATCAAGCGCCTGTTCAGCCCCGAGTTCCGTAATCGTCTGGATGCTTTGGTCCACTTCAAGCCGCTGGATGACAGGACCATTGCGCACGTGGTCGACAAGTTCGTGCTCGAACTCGAGGCCCAGCTGGACGACAAGCACGTCAGCGTCGAGCTAGATCTGGCCGCACGTGAGTGGCTGGGCAAGCATGGCCACGATCCGGCCATGGGTGCGCGCCCGATGGCGCGGCTCATTCAGGAGAAGGTCAAGAAACCGCTGGCGGAAGAACTGCTCTTCGGAAAACTGGCCAATGGCGGCCATGTGAAGGTCACGGCGAACGAAAGTGGCCTGTCCTTCACCATTGAGCCGGCGACGCCCAAGGTTCCGGCGCGTACCGAGGACAGTACGGAAAACGAATAACGGTCAGCGGGCGCGGAAGGTAATCCGGCCTTTGGTGAGATCGTACGGGGTGAGTTGCACGGTGACACGATCGCCGGTCAGGATGCGGATGTAGTTCTTGCGCATTTTGCCCGAGATATGGGCAGTGACGACGTGACCGTTGTCGAGTTTCACCCGGAACAGGGTGTTGGGGAGGGTTTCCAGAATGGTCCCTTCCATTTCAATATGTTCTTCTTTCGCCACGCCTTTCCTCAGTTCTAATAAAGCCATCGCCGGGCGGACCCGGCGTTTCGGCTGCGTATCATGCCGTAGTACGGCACAGCCGTAAAGCATTCAATAGGGTAATTCGGCGCCGGGAACCCGGCGCCGCGCGTCAAAGAAGTTACAGCGTCATCGGATGTGGCGGCTGGAGGCTGGGTTTGACGCGGCTGACGCAGGCCACATGCGGGTGCATGATCTCGGGGCTGATGATAATTTCCATCATCAAAAAGCGCGAAATTTCCTCGTGACTCTTCATGGTGGGCAGGGATTCAAGCAGTTTCCGGTAGTGCAGGCGGTTCAGGTGGATGAGGTTGGGAGGCATGCCGTGCTCGCGCTGAAACGTTTCCATCAATCGATAGAGAAAGCTGAGCATTCTGGGACCCTCCTGCCGGCGTTTGATGGAGGAATACCCTGCAACGCCCGTGCCAGTCAGCTCGTTTTGTGTGCGGTGGGCGGTCTTGGCAGGGCGTGATCAGTCTTCGAGCAGGGCCCAGCGGCCATCGCGGTAGGCTTCGAGAGGGCGGTAATTCGCCTTGTATGACATCTTCGGGCATTCCTGGATCAGGTAACCGAGGTAAAGCCAGGGCAGGCCGCGCCGTTTTGTTTCCTCGATTTCCCACAAGGCCGCATACACACCCAGGGCCCGCTGCTTTTCACCCGGATCGAAGAAGGTGTATACCGCCGACAGTCCGTCGGGCAGCACATCGACAACCGCCACACCCAGCAACTGATCCTCGCGGCGGAATTCACAGAACATCGAGTCGATGTGTTTGGAAGTCAGGAAGTGGTTGTACTTCTGCGGATCGGGGTCATCCATGCCGCCGCCCGGATGCCGCATCGCCTGATAACGCTGGTAGAGCTGAAAATGTTCTGCGTCGAAGCCAGGTTGTTTTTGGACCACCGTAATATCCCGGTTACGTTGCCACACACGCCGTTGTCCGCGGTTGGGCCGGAAAAGATTAACGGGAACACGCACCGGGATGCAGGCATGGCAGCCGTGGCAATGCGGCCGATAGATGAGATCGCCGCTGCGCCGGAAGCCCAGCTGCATGAAGCCGGCGTACCCGAGGCTGTCGAGTGGATGATGCGGATCGATAAACAACGAAGACGCCATCCGCCCGGGCAGATAGCTGCACGGATGCGGCATGGAGAGATAGATCTCTGGCGTTTTCTGTTGATGGGTCATGAGTCGTGTCTGCCTTTCTCGTCCTACCCGTGCAGCCGCCGCACCAATCCTGCCAGATGCATGATGGTGGTGGTAATCTCTTCGATCGACATCGTGCTGGTGTCGATCATGGGAATCCCTTCCCGTTGGCAGAGCGCCTCCGCATGGCGCACCTCGTTCTGGCATTGTTCGATTGTCGCGTAACGGCCATCGGGCCGCCGCTCATGGCGGATTTGCTGCAGGCGTTCGGGCTGGATCGTGAGGCCGTAGAGTTTCTGGCGGTGAGCCGCGAGTGGAGCCGGCAGATCGGCGGAGGTAAAATCTTCTTCGGTCAAGGGATAGTTGGCCGCGAGAATTCCGTATTGCAATGCAAAGTACAAACAGGTCGGGGTTTTGCCGGTACGGGAAACACCGACGAGAACGATATCGGCGTCAGGGTAATGACGCGTGGTGGCGCCATCGTCGTTGGTCAGCGCAAAATTCACCGCATCGATACGCGCCTTGTAGGCGCTGTAGTTGCCGACCCCATGCGAACGTCCCACGGCATGCGACGAGCGGATGCCGAGTTCGGTTTCAAGCGGAAGGATGAAGGCATCGAAGAAGTCGATGAGCAGGCCATTGCTCCCGCCGATGATGCCACGTACGTGGGGATCGATCAGGGTACTGAAGAGCAACGGCCTGGCGCCGTGACGCACCGCGGCTTCGTTGATCCGGTATACCACTTCGTACGCCTTCTCCGGGGTATCGAGGTAGGGACAGTTGATCTTTTCAAATTCAATCCCTTCGAATTGCGTTAGCAGGCTGTGCGCCAGCGTTTCCACCGTGATGCCGGTGCGGTCGGAGAGATAGAATACCGTGCGTTTCATGTTCCAAGACGCTCCGAAACATTATATTCCCTCTCCCCAAGGGAGAGGGACAGGGTGAGGGGAGTAAAACATATGAACATGTTAGAACCTGTCTCAAAACGAATGTAGGGTGGGCACCGCCCACCATCGGACAACTAGCGAAGTATGTTGGTGGGCGTTGCCCACCCTACAAAATATATGCTGGGTATTTTTTGAGATAGGTTCTTATTTCCCACCCTCATCCTGAACCTTCATGTGAATTCCCATGAGCATCAGCCTCCCGATTTCCCGGCCAGATGCAACCAGATAGCGACCACGGTGTCGGGGTTGAGCGAAATGCTGCCGATCCCTTCCTCCTGCACCAGCCACGTGGCCAGGTCCGGGTGGTCCGACGGGCCCTGGCCGCAGATGCCGATGTATTTTCCCTGCTGGCGACAGGCCTGTATCGCCATGTGCAACATTTTCTTCACAGCCGGGTCGCGTTCGTCGAACGCGCCGGCGACGATGCCCGAGTCGCGGTCGAGGCCGAGCGTCAACTGCGTGAGGTCGTTGGAACCGATGGAGAAGCCATCGAAATGCTTCAGGAATTCCTCGGCGAGCACCGCGTTCGAGGGAATCTCGCACATCATGATGACGCGCAGCCCGTTCACGCCGCGCGTGAGTCCGTTTTCCGCCAGTAGCCGCACCACCTGTTCCGCCTCGGTGACCGTGCGCGTGAAGGGAACCATGATCTCCACGTTCGTCAGCCCCATGACGTTCCGCACTTTCTTGAGGGCGCGACATTCGAGTTCGAAGCAGGGTCGGAACGATTCGGCCACGTAGCGCGAAGCCCCGCGAAAGCCGAGCATGGGGTTTTCCTCGCGCGGCTCGTAACGTTCGCCCGCGATCAGGCTGGCGTATTCGTTCGACTTGAAGTCCGACAGGCGCACGATCACGGGCTTGGGATAGAACGCGGCGGCGATGGTGCTGATTCCTTCCGCCAGTTTCTCGACATAGAACTCCACCGGACCGGCATAGCCCGCCATTTTCGCGCGGATGGTGTTCTGGATCTCGGGCGTCTGCTTGTCGAATTCCAGCAGCGCCTTCGGCAGTTTGTCGTTATCGTCGCCGTAAAGGCGCCTGCCGACGCCGGCCGCGAGCATCACCGCTTTCATGGGATCAATCACCTTAATTCCCGGATTTTGCCGGCGCATTCATAAA
>CAYIQV010000097.1:0-6500 GCA_964365635.1 uncultured Acidiferrobacteraceae bacterium | reverse complement strand
CTTCATGGCTTCGATGATGCAGAGGGTGTCGCCGACGTTGATCTGGCTGCCGACCTCCACAAACGATTTGGCGCCGGGCGTAGGCGAGCGATAGAACGTGCCGACCATGGGCGAGGTGACCGCATGGCCTGCCGGCAGGGCGGCCGGCGCCGGTGGCGACGGGGCATGTGCCGCCGGGGCCGGTGCGGCGTGGTGCGCCACCGGTGCGGCGGGTGCCACGACATGAGTCGGGAGGGTGCTGGCGCGGCTGATGCGGATGGCTTCTTCGCCTTCGCGGATTTCGATTTCCGCCAGGCTCGATTCCTCCAGCATTTCGATGAGTTTTTTGACTTTGCGTATGTCCATGATGAATTGCCCTATTTTTTCAATCGTTCAACGGCGGCGGCCAGCGCCAGTTCATAACCCTGCGCGCCCAGACCGCTGATCACGCCTACGGCCAGGTCGGAAAAATACGAATGCTTGCGGAAGGCCTCGCGCGCGTGCACGTTGGAAAGATGCACCTCGATAAACGGCATATGCGTGGCCGCGAGCGCATCGCGCAAGGCTACGCTGGTGTGGGTAAAGGCGGCGGGGTTCAGGATCACAAACGCCACCTTGTCCTTCATCGCCAGCTGCACCTGCCCCACCATTTCATGCTCGGCGTTGCTCTGGAAGAAGCGCAGCCGGTGTCCGGCGGCTTCGGCCAGCTTGGTCAGACGCTCATTGATGCTCTCCAGCGTCGTTGTGCCGTAATGTTCCGGCTCGCGCGTGCCCAGCAGGTTCAGATTGGGTCCATTCAGCACCAGAATCTCAGCCATGGTCAGAGAACCACCAGAAGAATCTGGGAAAAACGACCCCATGTCATGTTTGTCGCGAACTTTCCGTGTTTATGCATTGATCTGCCGTTATCTTCGAGTATCGAAATTGTGCATGCTAAAGGCATGTATGTCCAGTCGGCATGCAAGATCGGCAGAAATTAGCCGAAGATAGACGCAAATTCCTACTGGGGAAGGGCGGGAGAAGCCTGTTTTGGCACTAGCAGGGGGTCAATCAGGGATTCAAGCTCAGCACGGTCAAAGGCCCCGAGCTTGCGGGCCACGATGGCGCCGTTCCGGTTGATGATCGCGGTAAAGGGCAGCGAACCCATGCGGTTGCCATAGCGGCCAATCAACTCCATGCCGGCATCTTCACCGCCAAGGAGCAGCGGGTAATTCATGCGCGCGGACTTCTGGTAGGTTGCTACCGCTTCTTTGCTGTCGATGGCTAACCCGATCATTTGCAGGCCTTCGGCGGCACGTCTTTTCTGCAGATCCATAAATAGCGGAATCTCCTCGCGGCAGGGCGGGCACCAGGTGGCCCAGAAATTAAGCACGATGACCTTACCCTTCCATTCGCTCAGACGGCGGTTCTTTCCATCCAGGTCGGGCAGGGTGAATTCGATCATTTCGCCGCCGCCGTAGGTTGGTTTCGTGACGGGATCCGGCGCGCGCAGCGACTGGGCGAACCAGTAACCCCCGATCAGGGCGAGGAAGGCTGTGACCAGCAGGAGCAGGTTTTTAAGCGACGTTGACATGAAAGTCGGATTGAAATCGGTGGGCGGTGCGTCAGAGCTTTTTAAGTATGGTGAGAAACTCATCCACGGTGCGGTAACCGTAGGCACGCAAGTCCTGGCGTTCCTCTCCATTGGCGCCAAAGAACAGCATGGCCGGCGGGCCGTACACGCTGAATTTCTTTTTGACCGCACGGCTGGTGTCGTCGGTCTGCGTCACGTCGGCTTGTATGAGAACAAAAGACTTGAGCGCCTCGCGCACACGCGGATCGGCAAGGGTGCCTTTTTCCATGCGCACGCAATCGGTGCACCAGTCGGCGTAATAATCCAGGATCACTGGTTTCCCGGAGGCCTTGGCGGCCGCGAGCCGGTCTTCGACCTCACGCAGGGTGCGAGCCCGGTCGAACAGGTGCTCGCTGGCAGCAGCCCGCGTACCGTCGGTGCCAATGGCGGTGTTGGCGACAACGCCGGACCCGGGCAAAGGCAGCGGATGCAGGATGTCGCGGTTACCGGCAAAGCCCCCGAGCAGCGCCGCCACACCCCAGAGGAGCAGGAACGTGCCGATGCCCTTCCAGAAATAGCGCCAGCCGTCCGCGTTCGCGGGCAGACCCTGGGTCGCGCCGAGATAAACCGCGGAGACGATGAGCAGCATTGCCCACAGGAACAACACCGGCACCTGCGGCAGGAAGCTGAGGAGATAGATGGCGACGGCGAGCAGGAGTACGCCAAAGAGGTGTTTCACACTGTCCATCCATTTACCGAATTTGGGCAGGAGGAACCCGGCGCCGATGCCGATGGCGATCAGAATCATGCCCTGCCCGTGCGCCAGCGCGAACATGATGGCGCCGCCGAGCACCGGGTCCTTCGCGGCGATGGCCACGCCGAGCACCGAGACCAGCACTGGCGAGACGCAGGCGCCGATGATCAGCGCCGAGACCAGACCGAGGATGAACGCCCCGATCAGCTCGCCACCGAACCATTGCTTGGCCTGATGATGCATGCGGGTGGAATGGTGGTGCAGCAGCGACTGGATCGAGGACGGCACCTGCAGTTGATAGAAGCCGAACATCGAGAGCGAGAGCAGCACCAGGAGAGTGGCGAAGGTGCCGATGGCCCAGGGGGTCTGGAAATAGGCTTGCAGTTGATCCCCGGTGGCGCCAGCGACGGCGCCGGCGACGGTGTAGGTAAGTGAGGTGCCGAGCACGTAACTGTACGAGAGCAACCCCCCGCGCAGTTTGGTGAGATGTGTCCCTTCCGTGCCCACAATGATGCCCGAGAGAATCGGCACCATCGGCAATACGCAGGGCGTGAACGTCAGCAACAGCCCCGCGCCGAAAGCGGCGAGTATGGCGAGGAATAATTCATCGTGGTCGCGCGTGGTTGCATTGGTATCGGCCGGGGACCGTGCAGGAAAGTCAGAGATCGCCGTCACGGCCAACATACCAGCCGCCGCGGTCACGTGAAATTTTTTGGTGTTGGGCGGATAACAGATGGCCACGCCTTTTTCCGCGCAACCCTGGTAGCTCACGTGGAGCATCAAATCGAGGTTTTGGGCGGAGACGCCTTCCACCGGCAGCCACACTTCAAAACCCTTGTTGTACACCTCGGTCTTGCCGATGAATTCATCGGTCTTGGTCTTGCCCGTGGGCAGGGTGTGTTTGCCGAGACGCACCCCTTCCGGCAGCGCGCTGCCATCGCTGCGCGTGAGCTCAAAGCGGGTCTTGTCGCGGTAGAGATAGCAGCAGTCAGCGATGTCGATGCGGGCGAGCAGGGCATTCTTGTCGGCGCTCACGCTTACCGTGAAGGCCTTTTCTGGATCGACAGTCTCATCGGTGCTCACCATTGACGCGCTGGCACGGGTGAGCTCCTTGAAGGATTTGAATTCCGTCACCGGTGGCGCGACGGGCAAGCGTGGTGCCGCATTTATTTTGGGTGGCGGTAACGTGAAGTTCACTTCCTTGACGATCGGCGGGTAACACACACCGACCGGCTCATTGCAGCCCTGGGCGGTGATGCGCAGCCGCGTGGTTGGCGCGCTGTCCGTGCGCTTGAATGGCAGGCTCACCTTTACCGATTTGGTATAGGTTTCCACCAGCCCGAAAAGCGGATCCTGTTTTTTCTTGCCGGCCGGGAGAACCGGGTCATTGAGCACCACGGCGCCATCGAGCACTTCGAATTTGAATTTGTCCCGATACAGATAGTACCCGGGCGCGATTTTCCAGCTGGCCTCGAGCGTGCTGGGGTTGACGACGCGGGTGGACAGGCGGAAGGCCTGATCAGCCTCCAGCAGATCATCTCCGGTCTGTACCGCCTGCGCGGCGGGGAGCAGTAACAGCAGTAGTGCAGTGAGAATTTTTTTTATCATGTTTTGTCCGGGTCACGGACCCACGCGAGGTAGTCCTTGAAACCGCTTGTGATAGGGACCGCGATTACCTCAGGAAGTTCGTAGGGATGCAACTCAAGAATGCGTTTTTCGATCTGGCGGAAGGCGCGCGTCAAGGATTTGATAAGAAGCAAATGCTCCGCCGCCGACTCCACCTGACCCTTCCACAGATAAATCGACTGCGCGACGGGCAGGATATTGACGCAGGCAGCGAGACGTTCGGCAACCAAGGCCTTGGCGATACGTTCGGCCGCCGCGCTGTCCGGGCAGGTGGTCAGGACGATCTGGCATTTTGGGAGGCTCATTTCTTGCTACTCATTGTAGCGAAACTTTGCTGTCTGCGCTCCGGATGCCAGGTGCGCGCCGACCGGTTATGCTGCGCTTTCTGAATTTTCCCGGGTTGCCGTATTTTATGATTTTTCTCCTCTTTGTGCTGGGCGCGGTGTGGGCCGAGATCTGGCTGCTGATTCAGGTGGGCGGCCTGATCGGCGCCGGCTGGACCCTGTTGCTGCTGCTCGCCAGTGCGGTGTTCGGTGTGCGACTGGTCCGTGCCCAGGGGCTCGTTACCGCTACGCGCGTCCAGGCCATGCTGGCGCAGGGGCAGTCCCCGGCGCTGGGCATGCTCGAAGGGCTCGCTTTATTGGTGGCCGGGTTCCTGTTCATCGTGCCGGGGTTTATCTCCGATATCGTCGGCTTTGTCTTGTTGATCCCGCCACTGCGCCGCGGACTCATCCGGGGTTTCTTTCGCCGCGCCCTGCACATCAACCCGACCGTGGCCCCTGCGCCTACCCACAATGACAATCACCGCACTGGTCATGTGACCCTCGATGGTGAATCGAGGCGTGTCGATTAGTTTTATTTCCGTGAACAGGAAACAGCATGACAAAAATAAATAACCTTATGCGCCGCTACGCCGAATTCGTCATCCGCCATCGCCTGTGGGTGATGCTCGCAATTCTGGCCGTCACGGTATTTCTGGCCTCGCGCGTGATGAGCCTCAAGATCGACATGGACCCGGATATCTGGTCGCCGCAGGAGCACCCTTACTTCCAGACCACCAAGGCTATCGAACAGATTTTCGGCGGACGTAACGTCACGGTCATCGGCATCGTTCCGAAAACGGGTGACATCTACCGGCCCGAGGTGTTGGCGAAAATCCAGCATATCCAGGAAGGTCTCGAGGCCATGCCCGAGGCGATCCGCCACAATATCCTGAGCCTGGCCGCGCGCAAGATAAAGTACATCAAGGGCACACGCGAGGGCATGGAAGTGCGCCCGATGATGGACACCATCCCGCAATCACCAAAGGAGATGGCGCACCTGAAGGCGGCGGTGGCCGATAGCCCGATGTACTTGAATACGCTGGTTTCCGCCGATGGCAAGTCCGCGGCCGTGATCGCCGACTTCAATATCTCCAAGGACGACCCGCGCTACACACCGCTTTACGAATCCATCCGCAAGGTCGTGGACCCGGAACGCGACAGCCAGGTCGACGTGTATCTGGGCGGCGCCCCGGTCGCGCTTGCCTGGTTCGAATTTCACATGATGAAGATGCCGCTGCTGTTCGGGATCGCGCTGCTGATCATCATGGCGATTCAATATTGGTCTTTCCGCAGCTTCCAGGGAATGCTGCTGCCCATCATGACCGCGCTCCTGAGCGTGATCTGGGGTTTGGGCCTGATGGGATTGTTCGGCATCCACATGGATGGCATGAACACCACCACCCCCATTCTCATCATGGCCGTCGCGGCCGGGCACGCGATCCAGATCCTCAAGCGCTACTACGAGGAATACCACCGGTTGCGCGGGGAACGGCGCGGCGCCGCCGCGTCCGAGCTTAGCCGTGCCGCCATTGTCGAATCCCTGTCCCAGATCGGACCGGTGATGCTGGCCGCGGGCCTGATCGCCGTGATTACGTTTTATTCCCTGATCACCGCCGAAATTTCCGTGGTGCGCCACTTCGGCATGTTCGCGGGTTCGGGCATTCTGGGCGCGCTGATTCTGGAAATGACCCTGATCCCGGTGGTGCGTTCGTATCTGCCGGCGCCCAAGACGCGCGAGGCGGAGCGCGAGCGCCGCAAGGGCGTGCTGGATCGGGCGCTGGCGTGGCTCGCGGACATGCTCGCCGGGGGTCGCGCCCCGTGGCTGCTCGGCGCCGGATTGGTCTTCATCGCGGCCGCCTTCGCGGGCGTGTTGATGCTGCGCGCCGACAACAGCCTGAAGCGCTACAACTCGGAACACAGCGAGGTACGCCAGGACGACGTGGCGCTCAACGCCCATTTCGCCGGCACCGGTTCCATTATTTTCCTGATTGAAGGCCAAGGGCAAGACAGCATCAAGGACCCGAAGGTGCTGCAAGGCATGGCGGCGCTTCAGGCGTTTCTGGAAAGCCAGCCACAAGTGGGCAAGACCCAATCGCTGGCCGACCTGGTCAAGCGCATGAATCAGGCGATGCACAACGATGACCCCGCCTACAGCGTGGTGCCGGACCGGCGCGATTTGCTGGCCCAGTACCTGTTCCTCTATTCGATGTCGGGCGACCCGCAGGATTTCGACGGGGATATCGCGGACAAGCCGTCCATGCGGTTT
>CAYIQV010000096.1:466-6514 GCA_964365635.1 uncultured Acidiferrobacteraceae bacterium | reverse complement strand
TATGATTTTGTTGGGTCCGCCGCTGGCGCGGCTTGACCCAACCTACATGAGAAGCGGTATTTTAAGGCTCCTTGACTGTATTAATTACCGAAGTCCCTGCGGCGGGATGATACCGAAATAGAACCCGGCCATGAGCAGTATAAAGAGTGTGAGCGACAGCCCGATGCGCCAGGTCAGCGCCTTGGCGGTGCGCACACCCCGGCCTTTGTCCTTGAATAGATAGATCATGGCGGAAAACAGGCTGGCGAAGATCAACACCAGCATGGCAATCACAACGTATTTGATGGGCATGGAACGTTCCGGGAACTGGACGGGCCTGCATTATACTAGATAAGTGCCCCACAGGAATGAATGGATAAGATGCCGCGATTCCGCCCGACCCTGATTTCGAGTATTGCCGTGGCCATTCTGCTGCCAGTGTTTTTGTACCTCGGTTATTGGCAGTTGCAGCGGGCAGACGAGAAACGCCTGCTCCAGACGGAATACGACACCCGTGCCCACAAAACCCTGATCAAGGTCGAGCCGCGTTTGCAGCGGGTCGAGGAACTGCAATTCTATAAAGTGGTGGCCAGGGGCCGCTACGAAACCGGCCATCAGATCCTGCTCGACAACCGTGTGCAACAGGGCCAGGTGGGTTACCAGGTCATTACCCCATTGCGGCTGGAAAACAGCGATGTCCGGATACTGGTCAATCGCGGGTGGATTCCGCTCGGCACCGATCGTGCCCATCTGCCGGTAATAGCCACCCCGGAAGGGTCGCAGGAAGTGGCCGGCCTTGCTACGCTGCCGGCGGAAAAGTTTTTTACCCTGGGCCAGCCGGAGAAATCCAGCCAGCAGTGGCAAACGGTATGGCAGAATCTTGATATGCGGCGTTACATCGCAGCGGTCCCGTATCCGGTGCAGCCGGTGATTATCCTGCTGGATCCGGAGAGCCCCGCCGGCGGCTTCGTCCGTGAATGGGGCCGGCTCGATACGGGCATTGCCGTGCATCAGGGTTATGCATTTCAGTGGTTCATGCTGGCGGCCACGCTCATGATTGTGTATTTATTTTACGGCCTGCGCGCGGGACGCGTGGACGGTGCGAACAACGAGGACTCTTGAACATGATGCAAAATGTACAGAAAAACACCGCCGTGACACGCGGGAGACGCAAGATCCTGCTGATTGCTTTGGCGGCAGCGTTACCGATGACCATCGCTTACGCCCTTTTCTATTCGGGGTGGCGGCCAGGCTCGACTGCGAATTACGGTGAGTTGGTGCAACCGGCGCGCCCCATCGCCGATACCGCACTGCAGACGCTCGACAAGAAAAAAATCCGTTTCAGCGAGTGGCGCGGCAAATGGACCCTGATTACCTTCAGCCCGGCGGAGTGCCTCTCTCCCTGCGAGAAGAACCTGTACAACCTGCGCCAGGTGATTGCCGCGCAGGGCGAGGAGGCGAAGCGCGTACAAAGCGTTTTCATCGTGACCGACCCCAAGGCGCTGGTGTGGCTGCATTACGCGCTCAAGGATTATCCCGGCATGCAGGTGGTCGTCGGACCGATGGAGGACGTGAAGGCGCTGGCGCGCCAATTTGTGCTGCCGGACGGGATCCCGCCCGAAGGCGGCCAGCGTATCTACCTCGTCGATCCGCTGGGCAACCTCATGATGAGCTATCCGGCCGGGGCTGACCCCACGGGCATGCGCAAGGATCTCTCACGCCTGTTGCGGGTATCGCGGATAGGTTGAAATGCTGAATCGCCGAAAGTCCGCGAGATTTTTCCGCCCGGGCCTGGTGGCGCTCGTGATTGCCTTCCTCTCGCTGCTTTTTAATGCCTACACGCGGCTGTCGGATATCGGCGCCAGCTGTCCCGACTGGCCGTCTTGCTACGAACAGTTGTTTATGGACAAGACGGCGCAGGCGGGCGATACGCTGGACTACGCCGAGGCGCCGAGAAATATTGAGCTGAAACGAACCCTGTCGCGTTGTCTTTATGGCGTTCTCGGTATTACGCTGATGTGGCTCGCCGCGCTCGCCTGGAAGTATCGAAAGCGCCAGCGTGATCGCATGGTGCAACCACCTTTGATGGTGGCGCTATCGATCTTCGTGCCCACGGTGCTTTGGGATTTGAGTGTCGATATACCGTTTCGGCCGTTCATGGTGATGACCCAACTGCTGGGTGGCGTGCTGCTCATGGCGATGTTGTGGTGGATCGTGTTGCGTGAGGTGCAGTTTTGGAGGCCAGTGAACGTGACTGCGTTCACGCGCGCGCTGCGCCCTCGCGTCGTGGCGGCGCTGGTGCTGGTGGCCATGCAAATTGCGTTCGGTGGCTGGTCGGTGGCGAACTACGCCGGGCTTGCCTGCCTGGATTTTCCGACATGCCAGGGACAGTGGTGGCCGACGATGGATTTTCTGGGTGGATTTTTTCCTGGGCGCGACGTCGGTCTGTGGGTGGGTGGACAGTCGCCGGATATGTCGGCCGTGACGGCCATTCACATGGCCCATCGTTTGGGGGCGTTGATGACCATGCTGTATCTGGGCTGGTTGTCACTGCACGTGTTGCTCCGGGGAACGCACGAAAACCTGTGCCGCTATGGCCTGTTGATACTTATTATTCTTTCGGTGGAGATTATCCTGGGCGTCCTGCAAATGGTGGCGCACCTGCCCCTATTGCTGGCCGTGCTGCATAGCGGGGCAGCGGTCCTGCTACTGCTCAGCGTTACAACGCTGTATCATATCGTCCATCCGCCACAATCCGTATAAATTAAAAGGTATTCTCCTGGCTGCACCGACGAAAACATCCAGTCCGGCCATTCCGGACGGTTCCCGCCGCCCACGCATGCTGACTGTGCTGCGCGAATACATGGAGCTGACCAAGCCCCGGGTCAGCGCGCTCATCGTCTTCACTGCCGTGGTCGGGATGTTTCTGTCCACGCCGGCAGGGCTGCCGCTCGCCACTTTTGTGCTGGCAACGCTGGGGATCGCGCTGGCCTCCGGTTCGGCGGCAGCGATCAATCAAGTTCTCGACCAGCGCGCCGACGCGGTCATGGCGCGCACCCGCGGCCGGCCGCTGCCGACGGGCAGCCTCAACACGCGCCAGGCCATGATCTTTGCCGTGATCCTGGGCCTGCTGTCGATGTGGATACTGGTGCAGTGGGTGAACGTACTCACGGCGGTGCTGACGTTCTTTTGCCTGATCGGCTATTCCGTGATCTATACGGTGTATCTCAAGCACAGCACGCCACAGAACATCGTCATCGGCGGAGCCGCCGGCGCCGCGCCGCCGATCCTCGGCTGGACCGCGATTACGGGCGAGGTATCGAGTGACGCGCTGCTGCTGTTCCTGATCATCTTCCTGTGGACGCCGCCGCACTTCTGGGCGCTCGCCTTGTACCGCGAGAAGGAGTACGCCAAGGTCGGCATCCCGATGTTGCCGGTGATCTACGGGCGCGAGTACACCCAGCTCCAGATTTTGCTGTACACCATCTTGCTGACGGCGGTAACGGTGATGCCGTTTGCCACGCACATGAGCGGGTGGTTGTATCTGTCGGGCGCACTGTTTCTGGATGCCGGTTTCCTGTATTTCGCCTGGCGGCTGTACCGGAACTACAGCGACGAGCTGGCGCGCAAGACCTTCCGTTATTCCATTCAGTATCTCTCGCTGCTGTTTGCGCTGCTTCTGGTTGACCACTACCGCGTCTACATTCGTGGGGCGCTGCAATCGGCGCTGTATTAATGCCCCGCACCCACTTCCTTCGATTTTTCCTCCTGCTGGTCTTTGTGTCGGTAACGGCCTGTTCGCCGCCGGCGCCAAAGTTCAAGGCCATGGATGTCACCGGCATCGGCTGGGGCGGCGACTTCGCGCTCACCGCCCACAGCGGCAAGCGCGTGAAGGCCTCGGATTTCCAAGGCAAGGTGGTTATCCTGTTCTTCGGCTTTACCCATTGCCCGGATGTCTGCGCACCGACGCTGTCACGCCTGGCCGCGCTCATGCAGCGCCTCGGTGACGACGCCAACCGTGTGCAGGTGCTGTTTGTAACCGTCGATCCCGAGCACGACACCGTCAAGCAATTGGCTTCCTTTGTCCCGCCGTTCCATCCGTCCTTCATTGGCCTCACCGGTAGTGAGCAGGAAATCGCCAAGGTTGCGCAGGACTATAAAGTCGCCTTCGGCAAAAATCCCGCGAGCCAGCCCGGCAAGATTCTGGTCGATCATTCGACGAGCCTGATGGTGAAGGACGCGAAGGGGGCGTTGAGGTTGCTGGTGAAGAATGACGTGCCCGTGGAGGATTTGGAGCATGATATTCGGGTGTTGTTGAAAGAGTAGTTTCCTTCTGGTTTTTTGTTGTATCCCACCAAATAGCTGTCGTCATCCCCGCGAAAGCGAATTCTGATTAGTTGATGTAGGGTGGGTTAGGCGCTTTTTGCCGTAACCCACCGACCAACTGATAATTCCTTCTCCCCTTGCGGGAGAAGGTTAGGATGAGGGGTGACAGTAGAACCGCCTCCGGCGGCCTTATTTGAATCGGGTTCTCGCACCCGAAGGCGAGGTCCTTTCTTGTCGCGACAAGAAAGGACCCAAAGAAACGCCATCCCCGAGTCCGCGCCCGCTAACGCGGGTCCCCTGCGCTTCTCGCCTCCGTCGGACTCGCCAGACGGGCCATCCTGTCCCGGCTGGCTCGTGCGCGCATCCCTGCGCGCACTCCTGCGGAGCTGATCCTCCTCCAGCTGCGATGCTCGGCGCAGACTAGGGGCGGGAAACAGAATTGATAGCCAAGGTTATGCGGCGTAGAGTGCCAGTTTATGCGTCTACAAAAGGGAGACACTGTGGAAGAAAAAACATTTTTTAGTGATGGTGGCATTACTGTCACAAATACTCGCTTTATCGTTCCGTCGCAGACCTATGCGATGAGCGGAATTACTTCAGTAAAGAACTCCCATGAATCACCTAAACGTTCTTATCCGATTATCTGTGGTGTGCTGGGGCTCGTATTCCTTCCCGGTGCCTTGGTTGTTGGCTTAATCATCGCTGGTGTGGCAATTGTCTGGTGGCTTGGACAAAAGACGCAATACCACGTCGTGCTGACAACGTCTGGTGGAGAAGTTAAGGCGCTTTCAACTGTTGATGGCGCACTCATTTCAAAGGTCGTGCAGGCCCTGAACGACGCTATCGTAGCAAGAGGATAAAGAATAGCTGTCTAAAAAATCTTTTTTTCGCTGCACTATGCCACCAGATTTTTTGGTATGAAAAAATAATCAAGGTTGATATATGCCTAGACTCATAAAAACACGTTCCCGCAAGGCCGGGCTGCCGCCCGGGACGCCGATGCATATCGGCGAGAAGAAGAGCGAGCGCACGCGCATCCGTGTGTTGCACTACGACGAAGCGCAGGCGGCCGAGATAGAGTTCGAACGTATCGAGGATTGTGCCGCGCTGCGCGCCGGGGCGGGGGTGAGCTGGATACATGTGACGGGCGTGCACGACGTGGCGCTGCTGGAGAAGCTGGGCCAGTGTTTCGGGCTGCATCCGCTGGTGCTGGAAGACATCTCGAATACGGATCAGCGCCCGAAGATGGAGGATTACGGCGATTACCTTTATATCGTGCTCAAGATGCTGCACGACGGCACGCCGGCGGGGGAAGTCCACTCGGAGCAGGTGAGCATCATCCTCGGGCCGGATTTCGTGCTTTCTTTCGAGGAAGCGGAGCCGACCGTTTTCGGGCCGGTGCGTGACCGGCTGCTTACCGACCGTGCCCACATCCGCCGCCACGGCGCGGATTATCTGGCGTACAGCCTGCTGGATTCCGTGGTCGACAACTACTTTGCCGTGCTGGAGAAAATCGGCGAGCACATCGAGCAGCTGCAGGACGAAATGCTGAAAAGCCCGACGCGGACGACACAGCAGGCGTTGCATCACCTGCGGGCGGAGACCATCCTGTTGCGCCGGTCCGTGTGGCCGCTGCGCGAGGTGCTCGGCGGGCTGGAGCGGGGCCGGTCCAGCCTGGTGCGCGAGGGGAAGATGCCGTGCGTGCCCTGGGCGACGCCGTTGACGACGCGCGGGCCCTCGCGC
>CAYIQV010000096.1:0-456 GCA_964365635.1 uncultured Acidiferrobacteraceae bacterium | reverse complement strand
CGTGAGGGCACGCAGGTGTACCTGCGCGATGTGTACGATCACACGGCGCACGTGATCGACACCATCGAGACCTTCCGCGACATGGTTGCCGGACTCCACGACATTTACCTCATGAGCCTGAGTAACCGCATGAATGAAGTCATGAAGGTGCTGACGATCATCGCCACGATCTTCATGCCGCTGTCGTTTATCGCCGGGGTCTATGGTATGAACTTCCGGCACATGCCGGAACTCGACTGGCACTGGGGTTATCCTCTGGCGCTGGGGCTGATGCTGGCGATCGCGGCGGGGATGCTGATTTATTTCCGAAGAAAGAAGTGGCTGTAGCCTGGCTGCTGGGTGTGGACGGTACACGCCTGTTCGATGTTACGGAACTTTTGGTTTATTAGAATCTATCTTGAATGTAGGGTGGGCACCGCCCACCGTCAGACTGCCAACGAAGCCGTGCTGGTGGGC
>CAYIQV010000095.1:0-6570 GCA_964365635.1 uncultured Acidiferrobacteraceae bacterium | reverse complement strand
CAGATCGATGCCCTCAACGCCCAGACCGGCCCGGTATTTCTGACCTATCGGCATTCGGCCAAGGTGGATGCGGTGGTGGCGGGCGTGGTGTCCGGCATGCCCGATGTCGACGTGACGGCAGACGATGGCGTGCGCCACACACTCTGGCCCATGCGCGATCGGCGGCAGATAGAAACCATTTCCGCTGAATTCGACAGCATGCCCTGTCTTTACATTGCCGACGGGCACCATCGCTCTGCTGCCGCGTCGCGCGTCGCCGCGTCACGTCGATCTGCCAATCCGAAACACACCGGCGCGGAAGCGTATAACTATTTTCTGGCCGTCATCTTTCCGGACAATCAGATGCGCATCATGGATTACAACCGCGTGGCGAAAGATCTCAACGGCCTGAGCCGCGAGGCATTTCTCAAGAAACTTGAACCTGCCTTCCATGTGAAGCCCGAAGGCAGCGCCGTCAAGCCGGCGCGTGCCAGCGAGTTCGGCATGTATCTCGACAAGCAGTGGTATCGGCTGTCCATCAAACCGGAACGCATTCCGCAAACCGATCCGGTGCGCCGGCTCGATGTCAGCCTGTTACAGGACAATCTTATCGCGCCGATTCTCGGTATCACTGATCCGCGTCGGGACAAGCGCATCGATTTTGTCGGCGGCATCCGCGGCCTCAAGGAACTCGAGCGGCGTGTGGACAGCGGAGAGATGGCCGTGGCCTTTTCGTTCTATCCGACGTCGCTCGCCGATCTCATGAGCGTGGCCGATGCTGGTGAAGTGATGCCGCCAAAATCCACCTGGTTCGAGCCCAAGCTGGCTGACGGGCTCGTGTCGCACGTGCTGGATTGATTTCACGGCTTAGCCGGTTGCCGAAAAAGCCTTTTCCTTCTCCGTGCGGGTTGTGCCTCCCCGAAGGGGGCTCCGGGAGAAGGCCAGGATGAGGGGGACATTAAAAAGCAAATGCGTAATGGAATATGAACACCCTCACCCGGGTGTCCCGCCGGGGCGCAGAAGAATCGTCTGCGCCCGCTCGGCGGGGAAAAGGTCCACGGACCTTTTCCTGTTTCCGCCTCTCCTCCCGCGGGGAGAGGGAGTTTTTCAGTAACCTGTTAGCTAACGCTGTCCATTGTTGCGCACGGTCGCGAGTTCTGTAGGGTGGGCATTGCCCACCGAATTCTGCATTTCAATTTTTGGTGGGCGGTGCCCACCCTGAATCGGTTAGCGCTGGCCGCTGTTGCTGACTGCCGCCAATATTACATCGAGCACGCGCGCTGGCAGCAGCCGCTTTAATACCGTAAAGAGATGGGTGGGGAAGGTGACGGGATAGCGAATTCTCGGCCGGCGCGATTTGAGTGCATGAATTACTTTTTCCAACACCGCTTCGGGCGGGAGTGTGAAGGGCAGTGGCTTGGATCCGCCGAGGCGTTTTTCCACTCGGGCATAATAATCCCGATGGGCGCTGTGTTCGGCGTCGATGTTGGCCTTGTAGGCGGCAAAGGCATTCTCACGAAAGCGGCTGGTGATGGGGCCGGGTTCGATGAGGGAGATGTGAATGTTAGTGCCGTGCAGTTCCAGGCGCATGGTGTCGCTCAGGGCCTCGAGCGCGAACTTGGTGGCGGTGTAGGCGCCACGGTAGCCAAGGCCGATGATGCCGAGTATCGAGCTGATTTGTATGATGCGGCCTTCGTTCTGGGTGCGCATGGTTGGGATAACGCGGTTGGTCAGTTCCTGGGTGCCAAAGAGGTTGGTTTCAAATTGTTTGCGTAAGGTATCGCGTGACAGGTCTTCGACCGCGCCCGGCTGGCCGTAGGCGCCGTTGTTGATGAGGGCGTAAAGTTTTCCCTGCGTGCGGTTCAGCACGGTATCCACGGCAGCGCGGATCGATTGCGGAGAATCCAGATCGAGCGCAAGGGCTTCGAATCCATCGGCCAGCAGTTGCGCCACATCCCCGGGCTTCCGCGCCGTGGCGAAGACGCGGTAGCCGCGTTGGCGCAGACCCTCCGCCAGACAGCGGCCGATGCCGGACGAGCAGCCGGTGATCAATATGCTTTTTTGTTCCATATCCAACCGATCTTCACGCCAAAAAGTTGCTAAGTTCTGCGGCTGAATGTAGGGTGTTTATTGATCCGGCATGAATGTTATTGAAAGCTGGAAGCTCAGGTATGAATGATTATCTCTGTTTTCTGAGTGCCGGATCAATAAACAAAACCCTTAAGATTGCCTATTATTGCGGCGGCAAGGCATCTTGAGCCCAATGCTAGTCCTGTTTATCAGGCACTGGTGTTTCAAATGATCTCATGCCGCCGCAATAATATCGAGATTCAACGATCCCACACGATGTCCGAGAAACATCCTTCGTTGCTGGTCACCAGCGAGGCCAGCCTTGCGGCTGAGGCCGTGCCGCCCGAGATAGCCTCGAAACACAGGCAGATATTCCGTTCCGTCAGTGAAATCGCCGACCATCTGGATAATTCGGTGCTGGTGCTGGCGCCTGCCCAGGCCAGCCCGCTGCTTTCAGAAAAAAACAATGCGTCATTCGTGGTGGTGCTGTGGCGCCGTGAGGCGGCGCAAACGATCTCACCGGCTCTGCTCAATTGTCCTCAGGTGGTGGGTGTGCTGGATGGACATTGTTCGCCAGAGACTGTCTACGCCACGCTCCGGTCCGCACTCACCCTGCTCGCGCGCAGCAGCGAGCGGCGCTCTGCGCAGATGCTTGAGCATGTGCTTGAGATCGGCCGCGCGCTGGCCTCGGAAAAGGATCTCGACACGCTGCTCGGGCTGATCCTCACCGGTGCACGTCATCTGACCGGCGCGGACGGTTCTTCCATATATACGCGAGACGGCAGCGGCAAGTTGTATTTCCGGTTGTGGCAGAACGCCTCGACTGGCACGACCTCCGATGCGCAGAAGACGCTGGTCGGCGATTACAGCATCGCCGGCTATGTCGCGCGTGAGGGCCATCCCGTCATGCTGAATGACGCCTACGCCATTCCGCCTACGGCGCCCTACAAATTCAACCCGGCATCCGATCGTTCCATCGGTTATCGCACCAAGTCGCTGCTGACCGTGCCGCTCACGAACAAGGCGGATGAAGTCGTGGGTGTGTTGCAACTCATCAATCGCAAGGATCGTCCGGATCTGTTGCTGAAGGAACCCGCGGATTTTGAGGAACATGTCTTGCCCTTCGACGACCAGGATCAGTCCATGGCCCTGGCGCTGGCGGGTCAAGCCGGCGTCGCGCTGGAGAACAGCATGCTCTACGCCGACATCGAGCGGCTGTTCGAAGGGTTCATCAAGGCCTCGGTGCACGCCATCGAGGCGCGCGATCCGACCACGGCGGGTCATTCGTTCCGCGTGGCGGATTTTACCGAGCGCCTGGCTCTGGCGGTCGATCGCAGCGACGCAACGGAACTGCGCCGCGTGCGTTTCACGAAGGAGCAATTACGCGAACTGCGCTATGCGTCGTTGTTACACGACTTTGGCAAGGTCGGCGTGCGCGAGAATGTTCTGGTCAAGGCCAAGAAGCTGTATCCGGAGCAGCTCGATCTTCTCCGGCAGCGTTTCCGTTATGCGCGTGCGAGCCTCGAACGCCGGGCGTTCCGACGTCTGGTTGAGCTGCATGACACCAGGGGATTGAGCCAGGAGGAGTTTGCGGCGCGTCGGCGCGAGATTGAACAGGGCTTGTTGTCCGATCAAACGCGCCTGGATGAATATCTGCAACTGGTGCTGCGCGCCAACGAGCCCTCGGTTTCGCACGCGGAGATTTCCGAAGACCTGGATGCGGTGGCGGCATTCGCCTTTCCTGGCGAGGAAGACGAGGTGTTACCGCTGTTGCACGATTTCGAGTTTGCCAACCTGGCGCTCGCCAAGGGCAGCCTCAACACCGAGGAGCGCACCGAGATCGAATCCCATGTCAGCCATACCTACGCTTTTCTGAGCCTCATCCCCTGGACCAGGAATCTGGCCAATCTGCCCAACATCGCCTTCGCGCACCATGAAAAGATCGACGGCAGCGGCTACCCCCGCAAACTTGGCGGCGGCGATATCCCGGTGCAGTCGCGCATGATGACGATCTCCGATATCTATGATGCGCTGACGGCGGGCGACCGCCCGTACAAGCGTGGCCTGCCCGCACAGAAGGCCCTGGATATCCTCACGGCCGAGGCCAAAGCTGGAAAAATCGACACGAACCTGTTCAAGGTATTTGTCGAGTGCGGCGCTTGGCGGCTGGCCGGTTGAACCCGGGCGGTTCGTGGCGTCGGCGATATTTTCTTGTATAATTCGTGCCGCTGCGAGGGCAGCCGATGCCAGCCCGTATCCAGTCAGGTTCAAGAACACCGCCAGTCAATATATCCATGACCGCTACGACAAAGTCGTCAACGACATCCCATGCGGGCAAGCTGCGCGTGGGGGTGGCGGGTGTCGGCTACCTCGGCCGGATTCACGCGCGTATCTACGCGGCGATGCCGGACGTGGAACTGGTGGGTGTCGCCGATGTCGACGAGAAGGCGGTCAAGGAAGTGGCCGCCCAGCACGGTTGCGCGGCCTATACCGACCCGAAAGAACTGTTGGGCAAGGTCGATGCGGTGAGCATCGTGGTGCCGACGATCCATCACGGCGAAGTGGCCAGGCCGTTCCTCGCGCGTGGCGTGCACATGCTGATGGAAAAACCCATCGCGCCCACGTATGAAGAATCGCGGGAACTCGTCCGGCTTGCCGATGAAGCCGGGATCATATTCCAGGTAGGTCATCTCGAACGTTTCAACGCCGGCATCATGGAACTGGCCGCGCGTGTCCAGAGTCCGCGCTTCATCGAGGTGCATCGCATCGGACCGTTCGTGGCACGCGCCACCGATGTGGACGTGGTTACCGACCTCATGATCCACGACATCGATATCGTGATGGCGCTGGTCAAGTCCGACATCAAAAGTCTTTCCGCCACCGGCATTCCGGTGATTACCGATCACGTGGATATCGCCAACGCGCGCATCGAGTTTGAAAATGGTGCGGTGGCCAATGTGACCGCCAGCCGCGTGTCAAACAAGAAGTTGCGCCGCATCCGCATCTTCGGCAACCGCCATTATTATGGTCTCGATTACGCCGAGCAGAAGCTCGAAATGGCCTATGCCGTGCCGGACCCAGCGGGTGGATCCTGGCCTACGGTCGTTACCGAAGCGGTGGATATCACACCGCGCCCGCCGTTGGATGCTGAGCTCGAATATTTTGTCAAGGCGGTGCGCACGAAAACGCCACCCGTGGTCAACGGCCACGTGGGGTTGGAGGCGCTGCGCGTTGCCTTACTCGTCAAGGAGAAAATCGCCGCATGCACGCCGTAACCAAGCCCGTACCGTTCCTCGATCTTTCCGCCCAATATAAAAAGCTCGAAGCCGAATGGCTCGACGCCATTCGCGCCACCGGCGCCAAGGGCAGCTTCATCCTCGGGCCGAATGTTACGGAGTTCGAGAAAGAATTCGCCTCCCATGTGGGCGTGAAGCATGCGATTGGCGTGGCCAACGGCACGGACTCGCTGATTCTTTCATTGCGTGCGCTCAATATTGGCCCCGGTGCCGAGGTGATCACCACGCCGTTCACCTTTTTTGCCTCCAGCGAGGCCATCGATGTGGTCGGCGCGACCCCAGTGTTTGCCGATATTCTCCCGGACAGCTTCTGTATCGATCCCGCGAGCATCAAAAAGAAAATTACCGCGAAGACCCGCGCTATCCTTCCGGTGCATATCTTTGGCCACCCGGCGGAGATGGGCGAGATCATGAAAATCGCCAAGGAACACAATCTTTCCGTGATTGAGGATTGCGCCCAGGCGTTCGGCGCCACCACCGGCGGCAAAATGGTGGGTGCCATCGGCGATACCGGCAGTTACAGTTTTTATCCCACCAAGGTGCTGGGATGCTACGGCGATGGCGGTATGATCACGACCCACAGCGATGCCATCAATGACCATATCCGGCGCCTGCGCAATCATGGTGCCGTGAAGCCGTTCATCCATACTGAAATCGGTTGTAACAGTCGTCTGGATGAGATCCAGGCCGCGGTATTGCGCATCAAGCTGCGCACTATTAAGGATGACATCGCCGGCCGCCAACAGGCGGCGGCGGAGTATGACAGGCGTTTTGCCGGCACCCCGGTAAAAACACCGAGCTTGCCCCGAAATGGCACGCACGCCTTCAACCTGTACACCGTGCGCCTGCCGCAGCGCGATGCCGTGCGCCAGGCGCTGACCGACAATCAAATCGGTTCATCCCTGTGCTACCCGCAGGGGCTGCACCTCCAAGAGGTATACAAGCATCTCGGCTACAAGCCGGGCAGTCTGCCGGTGTGCGAACAGGCGACGACCGAGACTCTGTCGCTGCCGGCTTACCCCGGCATGCCGCTGGACCACATCGAGCGTGTCTGCGAAGTGGTGAAGGGAGCCATAAAATAATTTCAATGAGGTAAACCCCCGGCTCTGCCGGGGGTTTACCTTAAATTGAACTATTGCAGCGGCACAGTGGCTTCGATACCGGGCCGCGAGAAAAAAAGCCGATCAGGCATGTTCATCTGGTTTCATGCCGCCGCAATAATTCG
>CAYIQV010000094.1:2175-6621 GCA_964365635.1 uncultured Acidiferrobacteraceae bacterium | reverse complement strand
TTCTGCGTGCGGTGTCGGATGCGCGTCCCAAGGTGGCGGATTATCCCTTCACCACGCTTCATCCCCATCTGGGCGTGGTGCGCGTCGAGGAACATCGCAGTTTTGTGGTTGCCGATATTCCCGGACTCATCGAAGGCGCGGCCGAGGGCGCGGGCCTGGGCATCCAGTTTCTGCGGCACCTGTCGCGCACGCGCATTTTGCTGCATCTGGTGGACATGATGCCGCTGTCGCCGGATGACGATCCGGTGGCGGGTGTGCGGGCACTGGAGGCCGAGCTTAAGAAATTTGACGCCAAACTGGCCAAGCGTGAGCGCTGGCTGGTGTTGAACAAAATCGATCTGATTCCCGCGGACGAAAGGGAAGCGCGCACGAAAAGCCTGCTCAAGAAGCTGAAATGGAAGGGCCCGGTGTATGTCATTTCGGCCATCAACGGCGCGGGTTGCCGTGAATTGAGCCAGGCTCTTATGATTCGCATCGAGAAGACCAGAAAGACCAAGGGAAAGATCGGCGATGTCGCAGACAAAAAACACTGACTCACGCAAGGCCCTGAGCCAGACGCGGCGTCTGGTGGTGAAAATTGGCAGCGCCTTGCTGACCCGTGACGGGCAGGGACTGAACCACGAGGGTATTCAGGACTGGGCGGCGCAGATGGCGCAATTGCGCGCACAAAAACTGGACGTGGTGCTGGTCACGTCGGGCGCGGTCGCCGCCGGCATGCAGCGCCTGGGCCGGTCGACTCGTCCACGCGCCTTGCACGAGTTGCAGGCGATGGCGGCCGTGGGGCAGATGGGTCTGGTGCAAGTGTACGAGACGGCGTTTCAGCGTCATGGTCTGCACACGGCGCAAGTGCTGCTGACGCACGATGATCTGGCCGATCGCAATCGTTACCTCAACAGCCGCAGCACCCTGCGTACGCTGCTCGACCTCGGTGTGATTCCGGTGGTCAATGAAAACGATACGGTCGCGACCGAGGAAATCCGTTTCGGCGACAACGATACCTTGGCCGCCCTGGTGGCCAATCTGGTCGAGGCGGATCTGTTGCTGATACTTACAGATCAGGCCGGTCTCTATGACGGTGACCCACGTCAGCATCCGGGCGCGCAACTGGTGCCGGAAGGCGAGGCGGGTGATAAGCGTTTACTGGAGATGGCCGGCGGCTCCGGCGCGCTCGGGCGCGGCGGCATGCGCACCAAACTCCTCGCCGCGGAAAAGGCAGCGCGCTCGGGCGCGGCCACGATCATCGTTTCTGGCCGCGAGAAAAATGTGCTGGCGCGCGTGCTCTCGGGCGAGGTGCTGGGAACCTGTCTCAGGCCGGCGCAAGGCCGGGTAGCGGCGCGCAAACAATGGCTCGCGGGACATGCCCGGGTGCCGGGAACACTGCGGCTGGATGCCGGTGCGGTGCGGGTCATTCGTGAATCCGGCAAAAGTCTGCTCCCGATCGGTGTGCAGGCGGTTGAAGGCTCTTTTACGCGCGGGGAAATTGTCTCCTGCCTCGATCCGGATGGTCGTGAGGTGGCGCGGGGGCTGGTGAATTACAACTCCGACGACACGGCGCGCATCATTGGTCAGGCGAGCGACAAGATTGAATCCATTCTCGGCTACGTGGATGAGCCGGAACTGATTCACCGCGACAACATGGTGGTGCTGTAAAGGTGTTTTTAATGTAGGGTGGGCACTGCCCACCATGGGATGGCGACCGAAGCGGCTCGTGGTGGGCGATGCCCACCCTACAAAAACTGACCGATAGTTTTGTAAATAAAAAAGCCGGCTTAGCCGGCTTTTTTATTTATGGGAACCTCTAAAAATTCCCTCTCCCTCCGGGAGAGGGTTAGGGTGAGGGGAGTAAACACATGAATTTATTATCCCCTCATCCTTGCCTTCTCCCGGAGCCCCCTTCGGGGAGGCACAACCCGCACGGAGAAGGAATTTCCAATTTTTAGAGGTTCCCTTATGGGCTGAAACTCTGTTTACGCCAAGGTGCGCAGCCGCTGATTGAGGCCACTCTTGTAACGGGCGGCGGCGTTTTTATGGATGATGCCCTTGCCAGCCATGCGGTCGATGGTCGAGGCGGCTTCCTTGAAAGCCTTCTGTGCCGCGTCTTTATCCTTGCCGGCGATGGCAGTGCGTGCGTTTTTGATCTGACTGCGTAACTCGGTGCGCTTGGACGCATTACGGGCGCGGTGTACAACTGCCTGGCGGGCGCGTTTCTTCGCCTGTGCTGTATTGGCCAAAAGGATCTCCTAACTAAAATGTGCCTGAAAAGGCGGGCAACTATGAAGATTTTGCCCTCATTTGTCAATCCCGCCAGAGGAGAGGCGGACGATAGCAGGGGATTATCGGGCTTCGACCACCTCCGGACATCCTGTATGATCGTCGGCTTCGAAAAAGGCCCCTACAAGAAGCCCTATGACCCGCAAACTCATTAAATCCACGGCTGTAACCGGCGGGATGACCCTGCTGTCACGGATCAGCGGGCTGGTGCGGGACATGCTGTTTGCGAGCCTCATTGGGGCCGGGACCGGGGTGGCCGCCGACGCTTTCTATGTCGCCTTCCGCATTCCCAACTTCCTGCGCCGCATCTTCGGGGAGGGGGCCTTCTCCCAGAGCTTTGTACCGGTGTTCGCGGAATACAAGGCCAAGTACACGGTCAAGGAAACCCGCGAATTCGTTGACCACATGTCCGGCATCCTTGGCGTGATTCTTTTCATCGTCACCCTGATCGGCGTGGTGGCGGCGCCAATTCTGGTTATGATCCTGGCGCCGGGGTTTCTGGACGAGCCGCACAAGTACGACCTGACGGTGCAGATGTTGCGCATCACCTTTCCCTATCTGCTGTTCATTTCACTGGTGGCGATGGCGGCTGGCATCCTGAATACCTATGGCCGTTTCGGCGTTCCCGCGTTTACGCCGGTGTTGCTCAACCTGAGTATGATTGGCGCCGCCCTGTGGCTCGCGCCGCGCATGCAGGAGCCGGTGCTGGCGCTCGCTTGGGGCGTGTTCATCGCCGGTGTGGCCCAGCTGCTATTCCAGATTCCGTTCCTGCGTGGCATCAAGATGCTGCCACGTCCGCGCCTGCACCTGCGTGAACGGCATCACGGCGTCATGCGCGTGTTCAAGCTGATGTTGCCCGCGATCTTCGGTGTCTCGGTCTCGCAGATCAACATGCTGGTGAACACGCTGCTGGCCTCGTTCCTCGTGACCGGCAGTGTGTCGTGGTTGTATTACTCTGATCGCCTGATGGAGTTTCCGCTGGGCGTATTCGGGATCGCGTTGGCCACGGTGATCCTGCCCAGTCTGTCGCGCAAACACGCGCGCAACTCGGGCGAGGAATTCTCGCACATGCTCGATTGGGCGTTGCGTTGGGTTTTTCTGATCGGGATTCCGGCTTCGGTGGCGCTGGTGATACTGGCGGTGCCGCTGCTGGCGACGCTGTTTCATTTCGGCGCCTTCTCCGCCAACGATGTGTGGATGAGCGCCTACGCGTTGATGGCGTTTTCCTTCGGGTTGCTCGGTTTTATTCTGATCAAGGTGCTGGCGCCGGGATTTTATGCGCGTCAGGATACCAAAACCCCGATGCGCATCGGGGTCATAGCCATGGTGGTGAATATTCTTTTATGTCTGGTGCTGGTATTTCCTCTCAAGCACACGGGCTTGGCGCTCGCTATCTCGCTTTCGGCCTTTGTCAATTCCGGCCTGCTGTTTATCACGCTGCGCCGCCACAAGGTGTATCACCCGCTGCCCGGCTGGGGGCCGTTCCTGACGAGAATTGTCATCGCCAGTGCCGTGATGGCAGCAGTTCTATGGTGGGGCGTGGGGGATTTCGATTTTTGGCTGAATGCCCCGAAAGGCGAGCGGATTTACCGCTTATCCCTGTGGATAATTATCGGCGCGGCCGTGTATTTATTGACCGTTATTGCCTTAGGAGTACGATTGGCACAGTTGCTGCTTAAGAAAGTAGTAGGTGCACAAAGCGATGACTAAGCAATGACCAGCCAAGCTCAAGTTTTTCAGATTTCGGCCTGCAACGATCCGCGCGTGTTTACGCTGGCGGAGGCAGAGGAGCTGTTTCCGCTGGTTTGGAAAATCACGGAAGAGGCCTACCGCGAACTGGAACCCGTGCGCCGCCAGCTGGAGGCCATGGTGCCGACCAACCCGCAAATCCAGAAGGTGGAACGGGAATACGAAACGACGGTAAGAAAATGGGTTGGCAAGTTGGAGCGGCTGGGACTCGTGGTTAAGGGTCTGTGGCTCGCCGACTTCGACACCGGCGACGGTTATATGTGCTGGAAGTTTCCCGAATTGCGCCTCAGTCATTTCCACAGCTATCACGAAGGGTTTGGCGAGCGTCGCCCGTTGTGTGATGTCATCGAGGAATTCGACCCAGACTGGGCACACCTTTAAGGAAAGTCTGATTAATATGATTACTTGACGCAAAGGCGCGAAGGC
>CAYIQV010000094.1:0-2165 GCA_964365635.1 uncultured Acidiferrobacteraceae bacterium | reverse complement strand
ACAAACATAAAAATTCTTTGCGTCTTTGCGGCTCTGCGTCAAAAACTAATAAATCGGAGATTCCCTACGTTGTTTGCTGTAACCCCCCTCTGCGGCTTGTCCTGCTGCGCACGAGGCGGTAACCTTCCGGCTTCACCTTATATATAGTATCCGGTCCTATGGAGTTTATACGCGGGTGGCACAACCTGAAACCGCGGCATCGCGGTTGTGTGGCCACCATCGGCAATTTTGACGGTGTGCATCTTGGCCACCAGGCCGTGATCGGCCAGCTCGCGGAGAAGGCCGAAGAGCTCGGTCTGCCGACCCAGGTCATCCTGTTCGAACCCCAGCCGCAGGAATTCTTTCATCCGAAGACGGCTGTCCCGCGCCTGATGCGCCTGCGCGAGAAGCTCCAGGCGCT
Organism: uncultured Acidiferrobacteraceae bacterium; assembly: GCA_964365635.1. GTDB lineage: Bacteria > Pseudomonadota > Gammaproteobacteria > Acidiferrobacterales > Sulfurifustaceae > Sulfuricaulis. Next base: position 1,765 of record CAYIQV010000094.1, on the reverse strand, counting down.
GCGGCGTTACTCGGTCGGCCGCGTGCTGTGCCTGCGCTTCAATGCCAGGTTCGCGGCCATGGAGCCGGAGGATTTTATCCAGCACATCCTGGTGGAACGGCTGGGGGTGCGCTATCTCGTGGTCGGAGACGATTTTCATTTTGGCAACAAGCGCCGTGGCGACTTTGACATGCTGGCCGCGGCCGGCCGGCAGCATGGATTTCAGGTGGTGAACATGCACACGGTCGCTATCGATGGTGAGCGTGTGAGCAGCACACGCATCCGTGCCGCGCTGGCGCAGGCGGATCTGGCTTTGGCCGAAAAACTCCTCGGGCGGCCGTACCGCATGTGCGGGCGCGTGGCCCATGGCGACAAGCTTGGCCGTACGCTGGGATTTCCCACGGCCAATATTCATCTGCACCGCAAGGTCACGCCCATCAAGGGGGTATTTGCGGTAGAGGTCTTTGGCCTCAATAACGAACCGCGCGCTGGCGCGGCCAATATCGGCACGCGCCCGACCGTGGGCGGCACGCGTACCTTGCTGGAAGTGCACCTGCTGGATTTCAATGAAAACATTTATGGCGCATACGTGCAGGTGAATTTTTTGCACAAGCTGCGTGAGGAGCTGCGCTTTGAGACCATCGAGGAATTGAAGCAGTGGATTCACAAGGATGTCGAGGATGTGCGTGTATTTTTCAAAGATTACCATCCAGCACGGCAGGGTGAGACACTGCCTAGGCAGAATCACCCTCTCCCCTCAGGGGAGAGGGTAGGGTGAGGGGACGATGCGTCGATATTCTCCAATGCTTCGTGGAAATGCACGGCATCTTCGGCGCAGCCAAACTGATGCCGAACGTAAACTCTGGTTGTCTTTGCGTGCTAGGCAGATAACTTCTGCAAAGTTCAGGCGTCAACATCCTATTGGCCGATACATCGTGGATTTTTGTTGTCCAGAACATTGTCTCGTGGTGGAGCTTGACGGCGGACAGCATGCTGCGCAGCTTTCCAGGGATCGTCATCGATCGGAGTTCTTAGTCCAACGAGGTTACCGGGTGTTACGTTTCTGGGATCACGAAGTGTTGAAAAATACCGACGTGGCTTTACAAGTGATCGCCACTGTCGCAAACGACCCTCACCCTAGCCCTCTCCCTGAAAGGGAGAGGGTAAAATAAAAAAATGTTTAGAGCTTACCCATGACAAACGACTATAAAAATACGCTGAACCTGCCGCAGACGGATTTCCCCATGAAGGCCAACCTCGCCGGGCGGGAGCCGGAAATCCTGAAACGCTGGCAGGAAATGAATCTGTATCGGAAATTGCGCGAGCACGGGCGCGGTCGGCCAAAATATGTCCTGCACGACGGGCCGCCGTACGCCAATGGCGATATTCACATCGGCCATGCGGTCAACAAAATCCTCAAGGACATGATCGTCAAGTCAAAAACCCTGAACGGCTTCGATGCGCCGTACGTTCCCGGCTGGGACTGTCATGGCCTGCCCATTGAGCTGGCGGTGGAAAAGAAAATCGGCAAGGCCGGGAGCCAGGTCGAGCCGTCCAAGTTCCGCCAGGCCTGCCGCGAATACGCCCACGCGCAGGTGGAACGCCAGCGCGTGGACTTCAAGCGTCTCGGTGTTATTGGCGACTGGGATCATCCCTATCTGACCATGGATTTTGCCATCGAGGCCGACATCATTCGCGCGCTCGGGCGCATCGTGGACAATGGCCATGTGGTGCGTGGACACAAGCCGGTGCACTGGTGCACCGACTGCGGTTCGGCGCTCGCGGA
>CAYIQV010000093.1:5276-6626 GCA_964365635.1 uncultured Acidiferrobacteraceae bacterium | reverse complement strand
CGCCGTATCCATCACCATGCCGAAATCCGACTCTTGCGGCACCCACTCGAACTCGCCGTCAAAACGGGAGGCCAGAAACGCACGCGGTAAGCGCGTGCGCAGGGTCAGACGCAGATCCGGGAAACGCTGGCGTAGGGCATTGACGACCGGCGCGGTTTGCGCCGCATGGCCAAATCCATGCGCGGAAAGGGCAACCAGCAGGTGGGTCATCTTGATCGGCCTGACGCCAGGGGCGTCAGGGGGTAGCGGACGGTTTGCTCTCGGTCTCGGCGGGAACGGGGGCGGGTGCTTGGACCGGTGCGGCTTCCGGGGCCGACGGCTCGGACGTCACCGAGGCCGGAACAGCGGGCTCGGCTTTGGGCGTCTCCGCGGGGGCTTCGGTTTTTTTGCTGGCCAGTTCGGCGGAAAGTTTCTGAGCCTCGTCGAATTCCCCCGCAGTCAGCTGGCTCTTCAGTTGATCGCGGCGCTCGACGGCCTTGGCCAGACCCTGCTCCGCCGCACGCAGATACCAAGCCATGGCACTGACGTTGTGCTTGGGGAAGTTGTAGCCGAATTCATACAGGATGCCCATTTCCAGCTGGGCCTCGGCATTGCCCTGTTCCGCCGCCTGGCGCATCTGATCGAGCGACACCGAATCCTCGGCGCCCGCCACAACAGGCACGGCCAAGGCGAAAACCAATATCAGGGTGGCTATTTTCATGGTGGGCCTCCGTTACCCGCCTGCGAATCAGGAATCATGCTTTAAGTTATAGCCGCTGAATCGAGACGGCGACAAGGATTTTAGCGAATATGCGCAATAATTCCGTCCAGTTCGTCGAGGCTGTTGTATTCGATCAGCAGCCGGCCCTTGCCCTTGGCGGAGTGTTGCAGGCGCACCTTGGCGCCGAGTTTCTCCGAAAGCTGCTGGGTCAACAGGCGAATATCCGGGTCGATACCACCGGCCTTGGTTTTGCCCCCCGGCGGCTTGGCCAGCAGGCGGCGCACGAGATTTTCCGTCTCCCGCACCGACAGCCCCTTGCCCACCACCTGCCGGGCCGCCAGGCTTTGGGCCTTGCCTTCCAGCGCGAGCAGGGCGCGCGCATGGCCCATGTCCATGCGTGCCGTCTCCAGTAATTCGCGCACGTCGGCATTCAGCATCAACAGCCGCAGCAGGTTGGTCACGGCGGCGCGTGAGCGGCCCACGGCCTCGGCAACCTGCTGGTGGGTCATGTGAAACTCGTCGATCAGGCGCGTGAAGGCGCTGGCCTCCTCGACCGGGTTCAGGTTTTCACGCTGGATGTTCTCGATCAGCGCGATGGCGATGGCCGCCTCGTCCGGGATCTTGCGCACCACCGCGGGCACGGTTTCCAG
>CAYIQV010000093.1:583-5176 GCA_964365635.1 uncultured Acidiferrobacteraceae bacterium | reverse complement strand
CCCAGACGCTGCTGTTTTTTAGTTGTCATCATGCTGCTTCCTCCCGGCGCAGAATTTCCCCCGCCAACGCGAGATAGGCCTGCGCCCCTTTAGACTGCATATCGTACGCAATCACCGGCTTGCCGTGCGAGGGCGCCTCGGCCAGCCGGATGTTGCGCGGAATAATGGTGCGATACAGCTTGTCGCCGAAATGCTGCTTCAACTGCGCCGACACCTCGTTATCGAGATTGTTGCGCGGGTCGTACATAGTGCGCAAAAGTCCTTCAATCTGCAACCGCGGATTGAGGGTCTCGCGAATCTTGCGGATGGTATTAAGGAGCGCCGTCAGGCCTTCGAGTGCGTAATACTCGCACTGCATCGGAATCATCACCGAATCCGCGGCCACCAGCGCGTTGATGGTGAGCAGGTTCAGCGCTGGCGGACAGTCGATAAGAATGTAATCGTACTGATCGCGCACGCCGTCGAGCGCGTTGCGCAAACGCCGCTCGCGTTGATCGAGTTCGATCAGTTCAACCTCGGCACCGGAGAGATGGCCGTTGGCAGGTACCAGATCGTATTCACTCTCGACACGCTGCAACGCCGATTCGATCGGCTGGATGCCGAGCAACACCTCATAGGTTGTGACGTTCTGCGCTTCCTTGTTGAGACCGCTGCCCATGGTGGCATTGCCCTGCGGATCAAGGTCGATCAGCATCACGCGCCGGCGCGTCTTGGCCAGGGACGCCGCCAGGTTGATGCTGGTCGTGGTCTTGCCGACCCCGCCTTTCTGATTGGCTATCGCCAGAACCTTGCCCATGGGGCAATGACTCCTGTTTCAACGCTGTGTGAGAATAACCAGATGCCGCGCGGCATCCAATCCCGGAATGTGAAGCGCCTGCACTTGCGCCTGATAGGCGCCGGCCACCGCCGCCAGTTCCTCCTGCGGAATCACGCCCTTCATGAACAGGAAACAACCATGCGGTGCGACCACGTGCTGACTGCTGGCCAGCATATCAGGAATCGAAGCGAGCGCGCGAGCGATCAGCGTATCGAATTTTTGTTCAGGATGGAATTTCTCGGCGCGCTCCTGGACGACGGTCACGTTTTTCAGGCCCAGCTCATGCGCGGCCTGGCGGACAAAACGCGTTTTCTTGGCATTGCTGTCGAGCAGCGTGAACGCCAGGTCCGGTCGCGCCAGCGCCAGCGGGATGCCGGGAAGGCCGGCACCGGTACCGATATCCAGGACCCGTGCGCCGTGCAGATACGGCAGCACCGCGAGACTGTCCAGCAAATGGCGTGGCACCATCTGCTCCGGGTCGCGTACCGCCGTCAGGTTATAGGCCTGGTTCCATTTCTCCAGTGTCTGCAGGAATTGCAGGAGCTGGCCCTGGATCAGCGGGGAAAGATCGAGACTCATCTCGTGCAGACCCCGGCTTAACAGCTGTTCAAGTTTCACACGCCTTCCCCGGCCGGCGGCTTGTCCAACGATTTAAACCCTTTGTCTGTTTTTTTAAGTGTCATGTCGCCCGCGGGCTAATCTATATAATTAGGTAATGTATCGTAAAGCCACGTCTTACCCCTGAATATGCCGTTCGCCGGCAGCGGGAGAGCATTATGAGAAACACATTTTGGACTGCCTGCGTGCTGTTTTTTAGCGCCGCCGTATACGCCGCCGAACCAGCGCCGTTGGTGGTGACGCGCGCGGTGTTTGCCAAGACGGTCGAGAACCGCGAACCCGTGGATACGTTTACCACGCTCGGCAACACCAACACCCGCGTTTATTTTTTTTCTGAAATCCGCGGCATGGCGGGGCAAAGCGTGATGCACCGCTGGGAACACAATGAGAAGATTTTGCAGGAGGTTACGTTCAAAATCGAATCCAACCGCTGGCGCGCCTTTTCCGGCAAGACCCTCGATCCACGCTGGACCGGTGAATGGAAAGTCTCGGTGGTAGACGCCGCGGGCAGCACCTTGAGCGTGAATACCTTCACCTACCTGCCAGACCAGCAACCCGGTCCCGCCGCCGTCAAAACACCCTGAGAGAGACGTTACTGGGTTACGGTGCGCATGATCCCGACCAGCATGACGGTGACGTAAAGCGCCAGGAGCGTAATCACGCCACCCCACACACGCGGTGTCTCGCGCACCAGCTTGTCCAGACCAAAATTTGGTTTGCCAACCGGCTTCATGATCCGGCGCAATGAGATCCAGCGGTTGGCTGTTTTCGACCAGCGCTTGAGCGTTTTGACATCAAACATCAAGAGCAGACCCACCACCAGGGCCAGCGAGGCCCCCAGCATGATCAGACTGATCAGGCTGAGCCATAGCGTTTCCCAGGCACCGCTCGGCAGCTTCGTGGCCATGTACAGCCGCGCGAGCAGGCGTCCCCCTTCGACCGCGCTGACGCCAGAAATAAATATCGTCCCTTTGATCAGAATCAGCGCGCTGCTGGCGAGCATGGCGGCGCCCAGCCAATGCGGGTGCTTGAGCAGGGCGCGGTCGGTTTCGTGGGAAATATCGAGTGGCTTGGTCAGTTTGCGCAACGAGATCCGGCGATTACCTGCCGAGAACCAGGAGCGGAGCCGGTGTGGCACCGTCATCATCAACATACCGACAACCACGGCAAAAATATTTCCGACGATCAAAAACAAAATGAAGTAATAAGCCGGACTGCCCGGGGTAATCGTCATCGTCACATCCTCCTGTGTCGTTTCCGTGGGCTCGTCCACGCCCACCACCTTTCCATTCTAGCCGCTGAAATGGCCGCGCGTAATCAGGCGCGTTTACGCCGCAGATGGACCAGCAACAGTGAGATCGCCGCCGGCGTGATGCCCGACAAGCGCGCCGCCTGGCCGAGCGTCGTGGGGCGGTGGCTGACGAGTTTCTGGCGCACTTCGACCGACAGGCCGCGCACGCTGTGGTAATCGAGGTTGGCGGGCAAGGACATTTCCTCGTGCCTGAGGTGTAGCGCAATTTCTTCGGACTGGCGCTCGATGTAGCCGGCGTATTTCGCCTGTATTTCCAGCTGTTGGGCCGTCTCGTTGTCCGTCACCGCTGCCCCGGCGCCGGGCAGGCTCATGAGCGTCGCATACGACACTTCCGGCCGGCGCAGCAGTTCCAGGAGGGTGGCCGAGGTCGTGAACGGTTGGGAAAAAACACGTACGGCCTCTGTCTCCGGCATCGACTCCGGGTGCAGCCAGGTTTTCTGCAGGCGCTCCTGTTCGCACACCAGCGTCGCGCGCTTCTCGTTAAACCGGTGCCAGCGCGCCTCGTCCACGAGCCCCAGTTCATGGCCAATTTCGGTGAGGCGCAGATCGGCATTGTCTTCGCGCAGGCTCAGCCGGTATTCCGCGCGCGAGGTGAACATGCGATACGGCTCGGTCACGCCGCGCGTGATGAGGTCGTCGATCATGACACCGAGATAGGCCTGATCGCGCCGCGGCCACCAAGCCTCCTGGTCCTGCACTTGCCGCGCCGCGTTGACACCGGCGATGAGGCCTTGGGCCGCCGCTTCTTCGTAACCGGTGGTGCCGTTGATTTGGCCGGCAAAAAACAATCCTGCCAGCGCTTTTGTTTCGAGCGTCGGTTTCAGATCGCGCGGATCGAAATAGTCGTATTCGATCGCATAACCCGGGCGCGTGATCACGGCATTCTCAAAACCCTGGATCGAGCGCACCAGGCTCCACTGCACGTCGTACGGCAGGCTCGTGGAGATACCGTTCGGGTAGACCTCGTGGGTGTTGAGGCCTTCGGGCTCGACGAAGATCTGGTGCCGGTCCTTGTCGGCGAAGCGCACGATCTTGTCCTCGACCGACGGGCAGTAACGCGGCCCCACGCCTTCGATCACGCCGGTGTACATCGGTGAGCGATCGAGTCCGCCACGAATGATCTCGTGCGTGTGCGTGTTCGTATAGGTGATGTGGCACTCAATCTGGCGCGGATGTTCGGCGCGTGAGCCCATGAACGAAAACACCGGTGTCGGTTCATCGCCCGGTTGCGGCTGCATGACCGAGTAATCGATCGTGCGGCCGTCGAGGCGCGGCGGGGTGCCGGTCTTGAGGCGCCCGACACGAAACGGCAACTCGCGCAGGCGCGCGGCCAGGGCGTTCGACGGCGGGTCGCCGGCGCGGCCGCCCTGGTAATGGGTCAGGCCGATGTGAATCAGCCCGCCGAGGAAAGTGCCGGTCGTGAGCACAACGCTACGTGCGCGAATTTTTACGCCCATGGCCGTGACCACGCCGACCACGCGCTCGCCCTCGACCAGAAGATCTTCTGCCGACTGCTGAAACAGCGTGAGGTTAGACTGATCTTCCAATAGGGCGCGTACCGCCGCCTTATACAACGCGCGATCGGCTTGGGCGCGGGTGGCGCGTACCGCCGGACCCTTACGGGCATTGAGGATACGGAACTGGATGCCGGCGCGGTCGGTCGCGCGCGCCATGACCCCGCCCAGGGCGTCAACTTCCTTCACCAGATGTCCTTTGCCGATACCGCCGATGGCCGGGTTGCACGACATCTGGCCGATGGTTTCGATGTTCTGCGTCAGCAGCAGGGTTTTGACGCCCATGCGCGCCGCCGCCGACGCGGCTTCGGTGCCAGCGTGGACGCCACCGA
>CAYIQV010000093.1:0-573 GCA_964365635.1 uncultured Acidiferrobacteraceae bacterium | reverse complement strand
CCACCGATGACGATGACATCGTATGTTTCGGGGTGGTGCATGTAACTGTCTGGATGGAATGGGTAAATTTGAAGGTAGCGGATCATTATGCCACAGCGAGGGGAATTTCACCTTCCGGCCCCGACCGCCCTCAGCTATAACTTTGAGAAGGTTTCACGGTCTCATTTGATTCTCCCGGCTGACACCATGTCCCTGGCACCCGAAAAACACTCCAAACCCACGCATATTCTGGATGCGATCGTGCATCGTGTCGGCCAAATCGTGCTTGGCAAGGAGCATCAGATACGCCTTTCCCTGGCCTGCCTGCTGGCCCGTGGCCACCTGCTGATCGAGGACCTGCCCGGGGTCGGCAAAACCACCCTGGCCCATGTGCTGGCCAAGGCGCTGGGACTCCAGTTTCAGCGCATCCAGTTTACGAGCGACCTGCTGCCCGCCGACATCCTCGGGGTTTCCATCTACCAGCCGGAGACCAAAAATTTCGTTTTCCATCCAGGCCCGGTGTTTGCGCAATTGGTGCTCGCCGATGAAATCAACCGTACTACCCCCAAGACCCAGAGCGCCTTGCTCGAAGCC
>CAYIQV010000092.1:2448-6765 GCA_964365635.1 uncultured Acidiferrobacteraceae bacterium | reverse complement strand
GATAGTCGGCGGATTCGCGGAGCGCATGAAATTTTCCGCCATGATGCTCTTCAGCCTGCTGTGGTTCCTGCTCGTCTATGTTCCGATCTGTCACTGGGTCTGGGGCGACGGCTGGTTGCAGAAACTCGGCGTCATGGACTTCGCCGGCGGCACGGTCGTGCACATCAATGCGGGCGTGGCCGCGCTCGTGGCCGCGCTCGTGCTCGGCAAGCGCAAGGGCTTCCCGGAAACAGCGATGGCGCCGCACAACCTCACCATGAGCGTCACCGGCGCTGGCATGTTGTGGGTGGGCTGGTTCGGGTTCAACGCCGGCAGTGCGCTGGCCGCCGACGGCACCGCGGGCATGACCATGCTGGTGACGCACACTGGCGCCGCCGCCGGCGCGCTCACGTGGATGTTTCTGGAATGGATTCGCTTCGGTAAACCTTCCGTGCTCGGCATCGTCACCGGCATGGTCGCGGGACTGGGCACCATCACCCCGGCCTCGGGTTATGTCGGCCCCCTGGGCGCGCTCGCCATCGGTATCGTCGCCGGGCTCGCCTGTTTCTTCGCCACCAACTACATGAAACGCAAGCTGCACGTCGACGACTCGCTCGACGTGTTCCCCGTACACGGCGTGGGGGGCATTCTGGGGACCACGCTCACCGGCGTGTTCGCCGCCACCGCGCTCGGCGGTGTCGGCTACGCCGAAGGCGTCACTATGGGCAAGCAAGTGATGATCCAGCTCACCGGGGTATTGGCAACTGTGGCGTGGTGCGGGGTGGTCACCTATGTGTTGCTGAAGCTGATCGACGCCATGCTTGGCCTGCGCGTCAACACTGAACAGGAAACCGAGGGACTCGATACCGTGCTGCACAATGAAACCGGCTATAACCTGTAACGGCGGTTTTTTCTGAGTATTACCACGGGCGCTCAGGCGCCCGTTTTTTTGCTCACACCTCTTACGGGTTATTCCAGACGATCAGGCACACGCCGGCAAACACCAGCATCCCGCCGACGATAACACTGGCGTTGACGTGGACTTCACGAAACAGCAGCCAGGCGAACAAGGCTACGAATACCGGGTAGGAAATTTCGATCAGGCTGGCGAGCGTCGCGTTTTTTCCAGAGATGGACAGAAACAGCAGCACCGAGCCGGTCAGACTGGTAAGCGCGAGCGCCAGCACCATCCCCTTGTCCATCGTCTCCATGGTTCTCCAGACGGCATAATCCGCTGCGATGGTGCGGTGAAGAAACATCGCAGTCAGAAGCACCGGAATCGCCGTCAGCAACAACACGGAAATCAGCGATATCTTCTTCAGCGCATGATCCACCAGGGGATAGTGGACGCCCCAGACGAGCGCCGCACCGATAGCCGTCACATACCAGGGAAATTGCACGTTTAATCCTCCATGTCAGAAAAATGTACACACCGCCATCCGCCCCGCGGCGCGACAGCAAGTTTCATGCCGAACATCATGCAGATCATATCCGCGCGCCATGATGACGTCGGGCGCGGATGTGCAGAAATAGGAAATTCGTTATACTAAAATTGCAGTTGTGCACTGCCGTTTGTGTAATGCTGGTGTTTGCAGGTACCCATTGTTCGTCCCCGCGAAATTTCCACATCACAGCACGTTTAATCTTCAATCAATAAGAGTGAGGCTATTGGTGATGCGTACAGGTACCGTCAAGTGGTTCAATGAGTCCAAGGGGTTTGGTTTTATTTCCCCGCAAGATGGTAGTGCGGATGTGTTCGTTCACTACTCCGTCATACAGTCGGATGGCTACAAGAAGTTGGCGGAAGGCCAGGCTGTAGAGTTTGATAGCCAGAAGGGGCCAAAGGGCATGCAGGCCACCGTAGTGAAACCGCTCAGCTAACGCCCCGTCACCATTGCTTTTAATCGAAGGCGGGGAAATGGGCATTGCGGGACATCCCGGACGACCCGACCGTGACGGGTCATTAGCGAAAATCATATGACTTTCCGGTTATCCGGGCGATCGCCCGATTTCCAGACCCCGCCCCGCGTGGCGGGGTTTTTTATTTCTGCGGACAACACACCCCGCTAGCGTTTGGAAACGCGGCCCGATTTGAGGTCCACCTTCTCTTTCTTGTCAAGCTCGTGATCCAGCGCCCAACCTTTCGGTTTCAGCCGGAAGAGGTAAGCGACCTTTTGCGGCTTGCCATCGGCCTCAAGCCGGTAGCTCGCCTCGCATACAGCCAGCTTGTGCTTGTCGTTGCGCTGCACCGTGAAGGCAGCATCATAAATTCCCTTCTTGGGAGTTTTTTTCTGAATGCCGGCCTCGAGCTTTTTGGCCGCGAGATAGATCATCACTCTTTCCGGCGCGTCCTTGGGGCCGGGAACCGCCAGCGGATGCGCCTCATTGAGCTGATTGGCCTTCAGCACATGTGCCACCTTCCAACCAGCCGTCTCTTTCATAAACTGGTAGCGCTGCGTCACCGCGGTTCCCTGACCCACGCGATATTCGGCTTCGAGATAACCGGTCATGTTCGCTCCCTGTCCCTCCGGCGCGGAGTAACGTCCATCCCGGAAGGCAACGATCTCGACAGCCTTGTCCGGGTCATCGCGCAGCAACTCACGCAACACCAAGTACTGAAACGTGTTCGTGGAATCCACCGTGAGGTCAGGCTTGCCATTGACGATGCGAAACCCCTTGATGTCCGCCTCGAACATTCCGGCGATACTGCTCTTCACTTCATCCGGTAAGGTGAGATGGATCTTTCCCGGCAGCTTGCCGTTCTTTTCCGGCCCAAACTCGAGCTGCAGCGAATACTTATCGGTGAACTTCTGTTCACGGGGAGTCACCTGGCCCGCCTCATTCCAGGAAATCACCACCTGTGGTAAACCGGTACCGGAGGCGTTCGTGAACTTGAAATGCTTTCCGGCCGGCACTTCCCATGCCGGAGTAAACAGCACGATCCTGACATCGAGATCCGCCTGAGCATCTTTCCCAAGGTTTAATGTCAGCACGCCGTTTTCAATGTGGCTGCCCGCCACCACAAACGGCTTGCCATGTATCTGTCCCTTCGCCGGTGTTGCCGGAATGGCCGTGACGTCGACTTTGGGTTTACTGTCTGCCGGCTCGGATGTCCCGGTCGCGCTTTTGCCCGTGGTAGGCGCCCGGGTGATCGTGCCCTTTGTCCCGACCGGCTTGTCGTCGAAAAGGCCGGTGACAAAATCGAGGCCGCCGCCCTGCTGCAGGAAGTACGCGCCCACGCCGACCACGACCAAAACCACCAGCACCACTATCTGCATCAGGGATTTCTTGTCGAGATTCATTTTTAGATTCAGACTCATCGCTCACCTGCCTGTGATTTTATGCAATCCTAAGGATAGTCTGCCCGGCCGCTTACGCCAATCGATTTTCGCGGCGCCATTCAGCTTTTTTCGGGAATTGTCCCGGCCGTCAGAAACCGAAATAAAGCCCAATACCGGTGTAACGCAAAGGTTCACGATAGAACTGGCCGTTGGGGGAATGACCCTGGAAGTGCTCCAGCATCAGGCGGGCCCGGCGCGGGCTCCCGCTCTTGAGCTCAAAACCGGCTTGATACGAGCGGCTGCGCGACCAGCCCAGCTCTTCGGAGGCGCGGATATCGACGGCGGCGATGAAATCCAGCTTTCCTGCTGTGTGCGGATGGATATATTCGGCCCCGGCATGGACATGCTTGGGCGCCAGGCCGGGTTCCGAATGCACCAGGTATCCCCCGCCACCATACAGGCGCCACCTTTCCCACTCATAGGAAGCCAGCGCCTCCATGTCCTCGTAGCTCAGGTTCACGCGATTGACGCCCGGGCTGCCAAGAATGAATTCATCGCCGAGATGTGAACTCTGATGATACAAGCGCACCAGGAACGACCACGGTCCCTTGCGGTAACTGACCGGCAGGCCGATCCAGTAATCGGCATTAATGAGGTCGCTCGAGGGCGTATCCAGATTGAACAGGGCGAACACGGCTCCCTGGATACCCACCTGTGAGCTGCCCGCCTCACCAAAAAATCCGGAGGCCAGTCCAAAATACTCCCCGAACGCCACGCTGGTGGCGGCGAACTCCTGGGAAGACGAGCGGTAGCGTTGATAGCTCACGGAGAAACGCGGCTGCCGGGTATCCGCGAGCAGCGGGGCAAACAACTCCTGCTCCGGCAGAACATGTATGTCTACGGGAACGGTCAGTTCTCCCGCCACGGATGCCGGCTCCCTGCCGCACTGGGTCGAAATATCCCACGTCACGGTATTCACCCGACCGGTGCGGGACAGCAGATGCTCGACATCGCGCTTCTGGGCGGGCCCGAGGCAGGTGCGCCCCCATAGTGTGAT
>CAYIQV010000092.1:0-2438 GCA_964365635.1 uncultured Acidiferrobacteraceae bacterium | reverse complement strand
TCCAATGCACGCACCCCAAGTCCGAGTCCTGGAAAGCGATCGTCCAGCAAGGCATCGATATAACCGCGCAGATAATCGTTCTGCTCAATCGCCTGCGCCGGCGTCAACGACAGCAGCAGCATAAAACAGACAGACCAGGCAATTCCTTTACAGCGCAGGCGGGATGACACAGGATAAATTCAGTGGGTTCGGGCTAATAGTAATGCTTGTGTTCCTTGCGTCGCCGGCCAGCGCGCTGGATCACGACGCCACGCACGGAATACTTTTCCACCAACTCCACCGATGGATGGGCATCGTTGAGTGCCTTGAGGAATTTGCGCTCGCCTTCGACGATGAACTGGCGGAACGTGGTCTCACCCTGATAATCGATCACCACATAGGCCTCGTGGTGCGGCGGCATGGCCGGATCCACCACGATGATGCAGCCATCGACAAACTCGGGCGTCATGCTGTCGCCGATCACGCGCAGGGCATAGGGTTCGGCCTCGGCGCAGCTGTGAACTTCCGCGTCCAGCGCGTCAGCGGTAATGGTCTGGATTGGAATACTCTTGAATGTTCCGGTCATCTGACAGGCTCACCTTATTAATTAAGCTCGAACGACATTTTATGCCATTCCGTCGCGCTTAGGCCATTCCCGGGCAGCACGGGAAAACCCGGAGAAATATCAGGGCCGGGCGGAACGGCGAATCACGGCTTCCACAAAGGCGACATTGAGCAGGTCGGGGTTGACGATCTCTGGCAGTAAATGACGCACCTTATAGAGCTTTTCCGCCTGCCGACAGGCGACACGTTCCAGGCGATCGCGGGTGGTGCGGTGAAGGTCGCTGTGCGTCAGGAGATTCGGGGCGTGCCAATCGTGATAATCCTGCACCAGGTGACTTTCCTCGTCGCTCTCCCATTCCGCGCGCAATAACAATTCCGGGAACTTGTCTTGCGCCAATTCCCGTCCCACCTGTGTGGAATCAATGCGGCAACCATTGAGACCGATGCCGTTGCCTTCGCTGTCACGCCGGAACCACTGCGCCCGCTCCAACGGACCCGCGGCCTTTTGCACGCAGCGATTCAATACATCGTGATGCGGGATGTGCGACACCGGCACGCCGTCGGCCAGACTCGGCGCCACAAAACTATCATCGCCCGCGAGTCCCGCCTGCCACGTGGTATTCATGTCGCGCGGCGGGTGGATGTGGCCAAGTGTGCTCGCGAGAATCGCCAGCGGTTTCTGCTCTTTGGAATCCAACAGCCAAAGTTCGAGCTCGTCCGCCAGAGGAAAAGGCAACGGCGGATGACGCTGCATGGTCTCGATAAAGGAACGCGTGCGCTCAGTTTCGATCAGGTTGCCGCTGGCGTCAGCGCGCCAGACAGCATAACTGGAAAAACGCGAAGGTTGATTCAGGAACTGCACACGCCACGTGCTGCCGTCGGCACTCATGGCGCGGAAACCCGGCATCTCCGCGACCTGCACCGTCCCCTGATAGGGAGACAAATGGCGCATACTGTAATAACGCACGCCACTCATGCTTTAACCTTTTTCTTCGCGCGCGGATGGGCCTTGTCGTAAACACTGGCGAGGTGCTGAAAATCGAGATGGGTGTAAATCTGCGTGGTGGAAATATTAGCGTGACCCAGCAACTCCTGCACCGCGCGCAAGTCACCGCTGGATTCCAGCAAATGGCTCGCAAACGAATGCCGCAACATGTGTGGATTCACCGGCGTGTCGATTCCCTGCTGCCGCGCCCAGTGGTGCAAGCGCAACTGCACCGACCGTCCGCTCAGGCGTTTGCCGTTACGCCCGACAAACACGGCCTGCTCGTCGGCCCGGGCAAAACCGGTTCGCCGCGACAGCCAGTGGTGCAAGGCTTCGCGCGCCTTGCTGCCGATCGGCACCTCGCGTGTCTTGCGCCCCTTACCGGTGACACGCACCATTCCGTCCGACAGATCCAGATCGGCAAGATTGAGGCTCACCAGTTCGGCGAGACGCAGGCCGGAGGAATACAACAATTCGAGCAGCGCACGATCGCGCACATCGAAGGGTTCTTTGCCCTCCACCGACACCAGACGCACAGCTTGGTCGGCAGTCAATGTCTTGGGAAGCCGGCGCGGCGCTTTCGGCGCCGTCACCCCGCTCGCCGGATTGCGCTCGGCCAGCTGTTCACGCATGAGGTAACGGTAGAAGCTGCGTAACGAGGACAGGGCGCGTTGGATGCTCTTTCCGGATAGCCCGCGGTGATGCAGGGCGCTGACGTACGTACGCACGTGGCTCGTCGCCACTTTCTCACACCGGGAGATATCGTGCTTGTCGCAAAACGCCCCCCACTCCGCGAGGGCGCGGCCGTAATGGGTGATGGTCAGGGGCGAAAAACGGCGCTCGTTGCCGAGGTGACCCAAAAAACGTGGAACCAGATCACGTGCTTGCTGTGGCATAAAGCTTTCGCACG
>CAYIQV010000091.1:0-6772 GCA_964365635.1 uncultured Acidiferrobacteraceae bacterium | reverse complement strand
AATCGCTGGCCGACATGATCAAGGGCAAGCAGGGGCGTTTCCGCCAGAACCTGCTCGGCAAGCGCGTGGATTACTCCGGTCGTTCCGTGATCGTGGTGGGTCCGACGTTGCGGCTGCATCAGTGCGGTCTGCCGAAGAAAATGGCGCTGGAACTGTTCAAGCCGTTCATCTTCAGCAAGCTCGAATCCAAAGGCCTCGCCACCACCATCAAGGCGGCGAAGAAAATGGTCGAACAGGCCGGCCCCGAAGTCTGGGACATCCTGGAAGAAGTCATTCGCGAACATCCCGTGATGCTTAATCGTGCGCCGACGCTGCATCGTCTCGGCATCCAGGCCTTTGAGCCGGTGCTGATCGAAGGCAAGGCCATCCAGTTGCATCCCCTGGTGTGCGCACCGTACAACGCCGACTTCGACGGCGACCAAATGGCCGTGCACATTCCGCTGTCCATCGAGGCGCAGCTCGAAGCCCGCGCGCTCATGATGTCGACCAACAATATTCTGTCGCCAGCCAACGGCGATCCGATTATTGTGCCGTCGCAGGATATCGTGCTGGGTCTTTATTACATGACCCGCGTACGCATCAATGCGCCGGGCGAGGGCATGGTCTTTGCTGATGTTGCCGAAGTACACCGTGCCTACGAGACGCGGCAGATCTCCATCCACGCCAAGATCAAGGTCCGTATCCGCGAAGTGTTGTTCGACGACCAGCGTCGCGGCACGGAAACGCGCAAGCTCTATGATACGACCGTGGGTCGGGCGCTGCTGTCTGAAATCCTGCCCGATGGCCTGCCGTTCGAAGTCATCAATCGCGATCTCAAGAAGAAGACCATTTCCGAACTGATCAACACCTGCTATCGCCGGGTCGGTCTCAAGGAATCCGTCATTTTCGCCGATCAGCTCATGTATACCGGCTTTGCCTACGCCACGCGTGCGGGCATGTCCATCGGTGTGGACGACATGCTCACGCCGGCGGAAAAGGCCGACATCATCAGCAGCGCCGAAGCGGAAGTGAAGAGCATCCAGAACCAGTACAACTCCGGCCTCTTGACCGACGGCGAGCGCTACAACAAGGTGGTCGATATCTGGACGCACACCAGTGAAAAGGTGGCGAAATCCATGATGGACCAACTGGGCAGCGAAGAAGTCATCGACGCCCAGGGCAAGAAGGTCAAACAGGATTCGTTCAACTCCATTTATATGATGGCGGACTCGGGCGCGCGCGGTTCGGCGGCCCAGATTCGTCAGCTCTCCGGCATGCGCGGCCTGATGGCCAAACCCGACGGCTCCATTATCGAAACGCCGATCACGGCGAATTTCCGTGAAGGCTTGAACGTGCTGCAGTACTTCATCTCGACGCACGGCGCGCGCAAAGGTCTCGCCGATACCGCGCTCAAGACCGCCAACTCGGGTTATCTCACGCGCCGCCTGGTAGACGTGTGCCAGGATCTCGTGGTGATCCTGGACGATTGCGGCACCACCGAGGGCGTGACCAAGTCGGCGCTGGTGGAAGGTGGCGAAATCGTCATCGCACTGCGTGACCGTATTCTCGGACGCGTGGTGATTGGCGACATCCGTGATCCGGGTAATGAGAAGAAGATTCTGATTCCGGACGGTACCGTGCTCGACGAACACATGGTGGCCGTACTGGAAGACCGGCATATCGATCAGGTGCTGGTGCGTTCGGCGGTGACCTGTCAGGCGCGCTTCGGCCTGTGCCGCAAGTGTTATGGCCGCGATCTGGGCCGTGGACATCTGGTGAACCTCGGCGAGGCGATAGGCGTTATCGCCGCGCAGTCAATCGGTGAACCGGGTACCCAGCTCACCATGCGTACGTTCCATATCGGTGGCGCCGCCTCGCGCGCGGCCGCGATCTCGCGCATCGAGGTCAAGACCGCGGGCGTGATCAAACTCAAGAACATCAAGGTGGTCAAACACGCGAGCGGTAACTACGTGGCGTTGTCCCGTTCGGGTGAGCTGATCGTGCAGGACGATCAGGGCCGCGGGCGTGAGCGTTACAAGCTTCCGTTCGGCGCGGTGTTGTCGGTGCACGAGGGTTCCAAGGTCAAGGCCGGTGCGGTAGTGGCCAACTGGGATCCGCACACGCATCCGATCATCACTGAAGTGGCCGGTAAGGTTACCTTCAGCGATCTCATCGAAGGTGTGACGGTCAACAAACAGACGGACGAACTGACCGGTCTGTCCACGTTTGTGGTGCTCGATGCCAAGCATCGTACCGGCGCGAAGGATATCCGTCCCGTTATCACGCTGGTGGACGGCAAGGGCAAGCCCTTGTCCATTCCCGGCACCGAGATCACGGCGAAGTACATGCTGCCGCCGGGGGCGATCATTACGGTGGAAGACGGCGCCAAGCTCGGCGTGGGTGACGTGCTCGCGCGTATCCCGCAGGAAACTTTGAAGACTCGCGACATCACCGGCGGTTTGCCGCGCGTGGCGGAACTCTTTGAGGCGCGCAAGCCCAAGGATTGTGCGCTCCTCGCCGAGACCAGCGGTGTGGTGTCCTTCGGCAAAGATACGAAAGGCAAGCAGCGCCTCATCATCACGGACAAGGATGGCACGGAACACGAAAATCTCATTCCCAAGGGCCGGCATATCACGGTGTTCGAGGGTGAGACGGTGGTGCAAGGCGACGTGATTGTGGATGGCGCCTCGGTCGCGCCGGACATTCTCCGGTTGCTGGGCGTGGAAGCACTCACGAACTACATCGTGGACGAGGTGCAGGACGTGTACCGCCTGCAGG
Organism: uncultured Acidiferrobacteraceae bacterium; assembly: GCA_964365635.1. Classification (GTDB taxonomy): domain Bacteria; phylum Pseudomonadota; class Gammaproteobacteria; order Acidiferrobacterales; family Sulfurifustaceae; genus Sulfuricaulis. The sequence goes on along the minus strand of CAYIQV010000091.1, from coordinate 4,015 downwards.
GCGTGAAGATCAATGACAAACACATCGAAGTCATTGTGCGCCAGATGTTGCGTCGGGTACGCGTGGTCGATCCTTGCGATACCCGCCTGTTGCCGGGTGAGCAGGTGGAACGTTCACGGGTGCTGGAAGACAATGAAGCTATCGTCGCGGCCGGCAAGAAGCCGGCGGTCTGGGAGCCGCTGCTGCTTGGCATTACCAAGGCGTCGCTGTCCACCGAGTCGTTTATCTCGGCGGCCTCGTTCCAGGAGACCACGCGGGTACTTACCGAAGCGGCGATCACCGGTAAGCGCGATTCCCTGCGCGGCCTCAAGGAAAACGTGATTGTGGGCCGGCTGATCCCGGCCGGAACCGGTCTGGCTTACCATCTGGAGCGCCGGCGTACCCGGGGTGAAGCCAAGGCGGAAGCCAAGGAACTGCAGCAGTCCTTGGCCAGCTTTACCACTGCAAAACCCTCGCGCAGCGACGAAGAGGCGGTCGGAACCTGAGTAAAAAGTCGCCTAATTGGCGGAAAAAAGGAAGATAATGGCTTGACACTTCCGGGGCGTATCCATAGAATCGCGCCCCTCAAGAACAGGCCGGTGTGACCCGCCGGCCTGTGTCTTTCAGAGCCCTGGAAAACCGCTGCTGGAGTATTTCAGGTTCACCCGGTCACCGAAGCGTTGTAAATTCCGGCCGGATTTCCCAAGCCAAATGCCTGCGAGCGTTTGGCTTTTTGCGCGATAAACATAGTCCAGTAGTTTGGGAAGATTTCAGAAGAGTTATTTGTCGATCAGGAAGGTAAGTTGAATGCCGACGATTAATCAGCTGGTGCGTAAGCCCCGTACCCGGTTCATCAAGAAGAGCAAGGTGCCGGCGTTGGAAGCCTGTCCGCAGCGGCGTGGGGTATGTACCCGCGTTTACACCACGACACCCAAGAAGCCGAACTCGGCCTTGCGTAAGGTGGCGAAGGTGCGGCTGACCAACGGATTTGAAGTGATTACCTATATTGGTGGCGAAGGCCATAACCTGCAGGAGCACTCCGTGGTGCTGATCCGCGGTGGCCGCGTCAAGGATCTTCCCGGTGTGCGCTACCACACGGTGCGTGGCACGCTCGATACCGCCGGTGTGGCGGAACGTAAGCAGGGTCGGTCGAAGTACGGTTCCAAGCGTCCGAAGCCGTAAGCTAATTAATTTCATGCCGCCGCGCTACGTTGGCGCGGCGTTTTATTCTTTAACAGTCAGGGCAACAAAAGCGTATGCCAAGAAGAAGAGAGGTTCCGAAGCGCGAGATCACGCCGGATCCGAAATATCATAGCGAGATCATCGCCAAGTTCATCAGTGTCGCCATGCGCCACGGCAAGAAAGCCACGGCCGAAAAGATCGTTTATGGCGCGCTGGATGTCATGGCCGAGCGCGGCAAGAAAGACCCCCTGGAGATGTTCAACCAGGCGCTTTCCAACGTGCGGCCGATGGTCGAAGTAAAAAGCCGGCGTGTCGGCGGCGCGACGTACCAGGTGCCGGTCGAAGTGCGCTCGAATCGCCAGAATGCCCTTGCCATGCGCTGGGTCGTGGAAGCCGCGCGCGATCGCAGCGGCAAGTCCATGAGTGGCCGGTTGGCGGATGAATTGATGGATGCTGTGGAAAAACGCGGTAATGCCGTGAAGAAGCGCGAAGACGTGCATCGTATGGCCGAGGCCAATAAGGCCTTCTCCCATTACCGTTGGTAAACCCGCGCAATCTATATATAGAGGAATCGAGTCGTGGCCCGTGTAACTCCTATTGAACGCTACCGTAATATCGGCATCATGGCGCACATCGATGCCGGTAAGACCACGACCACGGAGCGCGTCCTGTTTTACACCGGCGTGTCGCACAAGATCGGTGAAGTGCATGAAGGCACGGCCGTCATGGACTGGATGGAACAGGAGCAGGAGCGCGGCATCACCATTACCTCCGCGGCTACGACCTGTTTCTGGAAAGGCATGGACGGCAAGCTGCCGGAACACCGCTTCAATATTATTGATACCCCTGGCCATGTCGACTTCACCATTGAAGTAGAGCGTTCGCTGCGCGTGCTGGATGGCGCCATGTTCGTATTGTGCGCTGTCGGCGGTGTCCAGCCGCAGTCCGAGACAGTGTGGCGTCAGGCCAATAAGTACGGAGTGCCGCGCATTGCGTTCGTCAACAAGATGGACCGCGCTGGCGCCAATTTCCTCAATGTGGTTACCCAGCTCAAACAGCGTCTGGGCGCGAATGCCGTGCCCTTGCAGCTCCCCATCGGCGCCGAGGAAAAGTTCCTGGGCGTGGTCGACCTCATCAAGATGAAGGCCATCTATTGGGATGATTCCACCCAGGGCATGAAGTTCGAGGAGAAAGAAATCCCCGCCGAGATGCTGGCCCAGTGCAAGGAATACCACGACAAGATGGTCGAAGCGGCGGCCGAGGCCAATGAGACTCTCATGGAGAAGTATTTGGCCGGCGAAGCGCTGACCACTGCAGAAATCAAGCAGGGCCTGCGCGAGCGTAACCTGAAGCTTGAAATCGTGCCGGTGCTGTGCGGCAGCGCCTTCAAGAACAAGGGCGTGCAGGCAGCACTCGATGCCGTGGTGGATCTCCTGCCCTCACCGATCGAGCGCCCGGCCATCAAGGGCCACCTGGACGACAAAGACAGCACCGAAGCCGAGCGCCATGCCGATGACGCTGAACCGTTTTCCGCGCTGGCATTCAAGATTGCCACCGACCCGTTTGTGGGCCAGTTGGTTTTTTTCCGTGTTTATTCCGGCGTGCTGACTTCGGGCGACACGGTGTACAACCCGACCAAGGGCAAGAAGGAACGCATTGGCCGGTTGTTGCAGATGCACGCCAATTCCCGCGAAGAAATCAAAGAGGTTCGTGCCGGTGATATCGCCGCCGCCGTAGGCGTCAAGGAAGTGACGACCGGTGAAACCCTGTGTGATCCGAGCAAGGTGATTGTGCTCGAGCGCATGGAGTTCCCGGAGCCGGTGATCTCGCAGGCGGTTGAACCCAAGACCAAGGTCGACCAGGAAAAGATGGGCATGGCGCTGTCGCGTCTTGCCCAGGAAGACCCTTCCTTCCACGTACACACCGATGAAGAGTCCAGCCAGACCATCATTTCCGGCATGGGCGAGCTGCATCTGGAAATTATTGTCGACCGCATGAGACGCGAGTTCGGCGTTGAGGCGAATGTCGGCAAGCCGCAAGTCGCGTACCGCGAAACGATCCGTAAGTCCGTGGATCAGGAATACCGCTTTGTGAAACAGTCCGGTGGCCGCGGCCAGTACGGCCATGTGCAGATCAAGTTCGAGCCGCAGGAACCGGGCAAGGGCTTCGAGTTCGTGGATGCCATCAAGGGTGGCGTCATCCCGCGCGAGTTTATTCCCGCCGTCAGGAAGGGCGTGGACGAGGCGATGCAGCGCGGTATCAAATTCGGTTATCCAGTCGTGGACGTCAAGGCCACGCTGCACTACGGCTCGTATCACGAAGTCGATTCGAATGAAAATGCCTTCAAGATGGCCGCCATTCTGTGCTGGCGCGATGCCGGTCTCAAAGGTGATCCGGTGTTGCTGGAACCGATCATGGATGTCGAGGTGACATCGCCGCCGGATTATCTGGGTAACGTGATGGGCGATATCAACTCACGTCGTGGCATCATCATGAGCCAGGATGATAGCCACGGTGGCGTGAAGCTGGTTCGTGCTGAAGTGCCGCTGGCGAACATGTTCGGGTATTCGACGAGCCTGCGTTCCGCCACTCAGGGCCGTGCAACTTATACGATGGAATTCAAGAAGTATTCCCCGGTGCCGGTCAGCGTCGCGGAGTCGGTGCTGAAGAAGGCCGGCTGATTTTTGAATTTTGTTAACGATATTTTGAGATAGAGATAAACGAGGCACCCGATGTCCAAGGAAAAATTCGCACGTACCAAGCCGCATCTCAACGTCGGCACCATCGGCCACGTCGATCACGGCAAGACCACGCTGACCGCCGCCCTGACCAAGGTGCTGGCGGCCAAGTTCGG
>CAYIQV010000090.1:0-6817 GCA_964365635.1 uncultured Acidiferrobacteraceae bacterium | reverse complement strand
CATGGCGCAACTTTTTACGGGATTTAAACTGCGCGACCTTGCCATTCGCAACCGTATTTTCGTTTCGCCCATGTGCCAGTATTCGGCCATCGATGGCATGCCCAATGCCTGGCACATGGTGCATCTCGGCAGCCGCGCCGTGGGTGGCGCCGGGCTGGTCATGGTGGAAGCGACCGGCGTCAGCCCCGAAGGCCGCATCTCGCCCTACGACCTTGGCCTTTGGTCGGATGCGCAGCGCGATGCCTTCCGCCCGATCGTGCAGTTCATCAAGGAACAGGGTGCTGTGGCAGCGATTCAATTGGCGCACGCCGGACGTAAGGGCTCGACCGATGCGCCGTGGCTCAACGGCGGCGGCCCGCTAGCGGAAAATAATGGCGGCTGGCAGCCGCTCGCGCCGAGCGCGTTGCCCTTTACCGCCGCGCACACGGTTCCGCATACCCTGACTCAGGCTGACATTGACGCCGTGGTGCAACAGTTTGCGGACGCCACGCGGCGTGCCTACACCGCCGGTTTTGATGTGGTCGAAGTCCACATGGCCCACGGCTATCTGCTGCATGAATTTCTCTCGCCGCTCACCAACCAGCGCACGGATGAATATGGCGGCAGCCTGGAGAACCGCGCGCGCCTGCCGCTGGCCGTGGCCAGGATCGTGCGCGGAATCTGGCCAGCGGAACGGCCGGTGTTCGTGCGCCTTTCCGCCACCGATTGGGTCAACGGCGGCTGGGATCTCGAGCAGTCGATTCAGTTCGCGCGCTGGCTCAAGGAATTGGAGATCGATCTGATCGACTGTTCCAGCGGCGGTCTTGTCGCCGATGCCAAAATTCCCGCCGGCCCCGGATTCCAGGTTCCTTTCGCCGCGGCCATCCGCGCAAAGGCCAGGATTGCCACGGGCGCGGTGGGTTTGATCACCGAGCCCACACAAGCGGAGCAGATCATTGCGACCGGCCAGGCAGACGTGGTGCTGCTGGCGCGTGAATTTCTGCGCGATCCTTACTGGCCGCTGCATGCCGCACGGCGGCTCAATGTGGACCTGCCATGGCCGAAACAGTACCTGCGCGCCAAGGCGTGAGCGAAAAACCTTCCACTGTCGAGCGGGTGGGCGCCGCTTTCAGCCATCTGTCTACGCCGGCAAAAATTTTCGGCAAATACCTGTTTCCTTGGCGCCCGGACAATCGCTTTGAATTGCTGCTGGACGGCCGGCAGTTTTTTCCGCGCATGCTGGAGGCGATCGAACTGGCGCACCGTTATGTGCTGTTGGAAATCTACCTCTTCGAATCGGGCACGGTGGCCACGCGCTTCATCGACGCTTTCGTGCGCGCCGCTCACCGCGGGGTGACCGTCAAGCTGTTGTTCGATGATTTCGGCGCCACGGGCCTGGCGCTGCCGGACAGGCAGAAACTGGTCCAGGCCGGCATCGACTTGCAGTTCTACAATCCGGTTCGTTTTCGCAATCACCTGCACAACATGTTCCGCGATCACCGCAAGCTGCTCATTGTCGATGGCGAGGTCGCGTACGTGGGGGGTGCGGGTATTACCGACGAGTTCGATTCCCCCGTGCACCCCGAACAAAGCTGGCGCGAGTCGGTCGTGAGAATCAGCGGCCCGGTGCTCGTGGACTGGCAGGCACTGTTCCTGCATGTCTGGAATCGTCACGTCGTGGAACCGTTGGCGTTGCCGGCACCGACCCCGCGGACAGAGGCGGAGGGGATGCTTGGCCGTGTTACGGTGACCACCGCGCTGGCGGTGCAGGACATCAAGCGTTCCTTATACAACCGTGTGCGCCACGCCCAGAGCCGGGTGTGGATCACCACCGCCTATTTCGTGCCTTCACGCAAGGTGCGGCGCGCGCTCAAACTGGCGGCCGGGCGCGGGGTGGATGTGCGCCTGTTGCTGCCCGGCCCGCACACCGATCATCCTGCCATTCGCCACGCCGGGCGCCGGTTTTACAGCGGCTTGTTGCGCACGGGCGTGCGCATCTTCGAATACCAGCCGCGTTTTTTGCACGCCAAAACCATTTTGTGCGATGGCTGGGTGTCACTCGGTTCGAGCAACCTCGACCGCTGGAACCTGCGCTGGAACCTTGAGGCCAATCAGGAGGTCGATGACGTGCGGTTTGCCGCCACGGTGCAGCAGGCGTTCGAGGAGGATTTGCGTCACAGCATGGAGTACCGCTACGAAGACTGGCATCGCCGTTCCTGGCGCGCCCGCCTGCGTGAGCGGGTGTGGGGCTGGGTGGACATGCGGCTGGAAAGTCTGGGGCGGCGCAAAGCGGCGCGTAAGCGGTAACCGGCCCCTAGCCGCGCTTTGCACCCGAGAGCAACCCGACGCAATAACGGCAGGCATCGGTGAACGTGAAAATCCCCGCCAGTTTTCCGTTTCTGGCGATCAATACCGAGCCAATGTAGTGATCGGCCATGTGGTTGAGCACGTTAACGAGCGGCTCACCCGGGGCGACGATGTAGACGCCCTTGCTGTGCAGCTTTCGCACCCGTATATCGCTGCCAATGGAGGTGTCGATGCCGCAATTCTCGGCTCTCTCGATGTCGCGCGCCGTGATGACACCGATCAGCTTGTCCCCCTCTTTCACCGGCAGGTGGCGAATCTTGAATTGCGCCAGCATCGTTTTGGCGCTGCTGATATGGTCGTCGATTTCGATAGAGTAAGGATAAGGCGTCATTACCGATTCGATGCTGGGTCCCGAGGTCATGCGTGTTCCTTCCTTTGCTTTCGCGATGGTTCATACAACCATACCAGTCTACCGGCAAAACGTCACAAACGGCATCGTCCGGCTGGACAGGATTGAAAATCAACCGGCAGTCGATTATGTTGCGATCCCCTTGGGGCTAGGCAGGAGTGGATGCGGAATGTATTACGAGCGGCAGGCGCTTAAGTTCGAATGTACCGGTTGCGGCAACTGTTGCACCGGGCGGGGTGATTATTACGTCGAAACGAGTCCGGCGGAACAACGGCGCATCCAGAAATTTCTCGGCATCTCCTGGCGCTGGTTCCGGCGGCGCTACCTGCACCGGTATGACGATGGTGTCGAGAGTCTGGCCTGGGAACGCAGTCGGCAGCGGTGTGTCTTTCTGGATGCGGAATACCGCTGCCGTATCTACCCTGTGCGTCCCGCGCAGTGCCGCACCTATCCGTTCTGGCCAGAGGTCGTCGATCAGCAGAAAACGTGGAAGGCCGAGGTCAAGCGCTGTGAGGGCATAGGGCGGGGTGGCGCGGTTTCGGTGAAGCACATCCGTAAGCTTTTGAAGCAGCAGCGGTCGTCTGGTTAAAAACAGGGGCCTCGTCCCCGGCCGTCATTGGGGCTAAACTAGCCGCGCTTGTCATCCGCGAATACCCCTCAAGCCCGTCACTCATGAATTCTCAGGAAGCAAACCAGCCATGAAGAAGCACCTCGTGATTTCCGCCATCGGCAAAGACCGGCCTGGCATTGTCAATCAATTGTCCAAGGCGATACTCGATAACAACTGCAACATCGAGGACAGCCGTATGACGGTGCTGGGAGGTGAATTCGCCCTGATGCTGTTGATCTCCGGCACCTGGAACGCCATCGGCAAGCTGGAGGCCATGGTGTCTTCGATCGAGAAAAAACTGGATCTGGTTATCGTGGCCAAGCACACCGGCGCGCGCACGGCGAAGGATAACGCCATGCCCTATCTGGTGGACGTGGTGGCGATGGATCACCCCGGGATTGTGCACGATGTCGCTGAGTTTTTCTCCGGCCGTCACATCAATATCGAGGACCTGAACAGCTGGACCTACGCGGCGGCACACACGGGCTCGCCCATGTTCTCACTCAGCATGACCATCAGCGTGCCGGCTGAACTCAACATCGGCAAGCTGCGCAACGAGTTTACCGAGTTCTGCGACACCCGCAATCTGGATGCGACGCTGGAGCCGGCGCGGCACTAGCAGGCCGCTGAGAAAGTCGCTGACATGGTTCCCTCTCCCCTTGCGGGAGAGGGATAGGGTGAGGGGAAACAAAAAGCAGCTCGACGATATACATTGACCACAGATGTATCACCCTCACCCCCGCCCTCTCCCATCGAGGGAGAGGGAGTTTTCAGCAACCTGCCAGGCCGGATCAGGCCGCTTATCCCCGTCGTTTTTCTATCAGTTCGTGAATCAGCGGCGTACAGATCACTTAAATAGCCACAGTCAGCATACCGCCGGGGAAAACCATGGTGTTGGGGCGCGACATGAATGCGCCCTGGATGCGCCACATCATCTGGGGAAAGATGAACCGTTGCGGCTCGCGGAAGCGAATGACAATGAGGCTTTCGTCCGGTGTGGGCACGTCGCGTGCAATGAAGGGGTTGGAGGTATCGACCACCGGCACCCGCTGGAAATTGATATCGGTGATGGAGAATTGCGGCACGATGAAGTGCGTGTAATCGCGCATGCGCCGCAGGATGGTTTCCGTCACGGCGTCGGCTGAAAAACCGCGGACGTTCGTGTCGCGGTGGATTTTCTGGATCCACTCAAGATTGACCACCGGCACCACCCCGATCAGCAGATCGACATACTGGGCCACATCGACGCCGTTGCCGGTTCGGGCGCTGCGGCGTTCGGCGACGGCGGGGTTGTGCGAGGGGCTCATCTTGCGCCGGGTCCAGTTGCGCGCGACCACCCCGCCGTGCAGTCCTTCGTAAAACAGCAAATCCGCGCCCGTGGAAACCGGTTCCCAGGGCGTGAACGTTCCGGGCGGTTGCTTCAACTGTTCCTGATTGTCTTCCGTAACGTAGGCCCGCACCTGGCCGGTGCCGTGCTCGGAGTATTCCTTGAACAGGGCCTCGAGTGTGTCGAAAAGATTAACCTCGGGCCCGAAGTGGGATAAGGATTTTCCCTCGGTGCGTGCTTGTGCGATGACCCGCTTCATTTCCTCGCGTTCGTGGCGATGAAAGGCCTCACCCTCGACCACGGCAGAGGTGATGCCCTCGCGGCGGAAGATATCCTGAAAGGCGTTGCGTACGGTGGTGGTGCCGGCGCCGGAAGACCCGGTGACGGCGATGATGGGAAATTTGCTGGACATGTAACAGTGTTGCCTGCGTTATGCTTTCCGCTATCTTTTGGTATTTGGCCGCGCGGGTCAATGGCGGCGCCATGCTGAGTCTTGTCAGAATAGCGGAATCAGGCAATTCACGGGAAGGAGGCGAATATTTCCCGAGCATCCCGCCGGGTTAATGTGCTGGGGCGGGGGTTATCCGGGTGTCCGGAATTGGTTTATGAAACTTCCGGCTTTCCGCGCTAAATGACGATGAGCTGGCGCTGGCCCTTGAGCCGAAGGTTGACCAGCGCCTCGTCGGCGCGGCGCAGCATCTGGTGCGGCTCTTCGCCGGGAGAGTAAAACGTGAGCACGCCGCCAAAGCCCGGCAGCGGAAAACTCTTGCCCTTGATGCTGAAATGCGACTCCTTGGCCCGCTTGCTTACCTTCTCGAGCGCGCGCAGGGCATTGTTCTTGTCGGTGTTGGGCAGCAGCACCGCGAATTCGTGCTTGTTGTAGCGCGCCACCAAGTCGTAGCTGCGGAACCGGCCGAGCACCTCGTTCGTGTACTGGTTCAGCACGGCGGTGGCCGCCTCCGGCCCGTGTTCCTCAGCGATCGAGTCCAGACCCTCGACGTCGATCAGTGTCAGCGCCAGCGGTTCGCCGTGACGCTTCACGCGCTCGACCTCGGCCTCGATCTGCCGCAACAGCACGTCGCGCTTGGGCAGGCCAAGCGCTTTCTTGGCGGGCTTCTCGCCGGCGCGGGTACGCTTCCTGGCCTTGTTGAGTTCCTGACGCAGTTGTTCGCGCTCGGCCTCGACCATCTTGAGGTAGGCGGTGGCGTCGGAGAGTTGCCGCGTCATGGCCTCGCGCTCGTTCAGCATCTCGTCCATGCTTTTCGTCAGCATTTGACGCAGGTCGTTCAGGTTCTGCGTTGTTTCCGGACTGGTGGGGCGAACGGGTTCCAGCGCTGTCGACGGATTTTGTTCAGGCGTTCCTGTGCTTTCCATGGCAAAGTTTTTTGTTGGGTTGGTTTTTGGAGAGGACGGCGAAATCGACATGGCCCTGGCCGCCGCTGGCGGGCGGATCGCATGGCCGGGTTTGGGCAGATACAGTGACAGGTGTTGCTGGATCAGACGTGCCCGCAGCCGCATCGGCGCTGAGTACGTGGTGTGATCGCGGGTATAGGTGACTAACTGATTATGGAGATAAGCGATGCAGGAGCCGTTGACGTAGTTCTTTTCGCGGCAATGGAGAACGGCGTCCTGAATTAATTGATACAGCTCGCCGCCATCCGGGTGGTTTGCGATGTGCTCCATGTGACGCGCCAACGCGCGCATCAGCCCAGGGTCGATCGTGTCGACGGAAAGGTGTTGGCGAACAACCAATATTGTTTTACTCCTGGTGTGGCTCGAACCTTTATTAATTTCTTTATCTGGTTGCTATTCTACATGCGAAAGAAAAAATAACAATATGTTGTGATCAGAAAATCTGAATTGCACTACCGGTTGAAATGACGCGTCAGTCGATCTACCAAAGTGCGCTTGCCGAACACCGTGCTGTATATCCGGCCGACGCCTTGAATCTCCTCTTCGCGCACGACGACATACTTGCCGCCGGCTTCTTCGGTGAGTATCTGGCAGGCGGCGATGTCCCAGATGCGGTTGGCGTAGTCGATGGTGGCGTCCGCCGTGCCGATGGCGGCGCAGGTGTGGGCGAAGCAGCTGCGGTAGATGCGATGGTTCGGGTGCGCGCGGGTGATGGTGTCGAACAGGCGCCCGTCATCGCCAAAGCGGGTGAAGTTGGATCGCGCCGACAGCA
>CAYIQV010000089.1:0-6878 GCA_964365635.1 uncultured Acidiferrobacteraceae bacterium | reverse complement strand
GATCCTGGCCGATGAGGTGGGGGTGAAAGAGCTGCGGGAATTTGAGCGGGGCTTCAACCGGTACAGGTACCCCGGCAAGGAGCTGGTGGTGGCAGCCGCCCAGGCGGCCATCCCGACCTCAGGAGCGTCGGGAAGATTCGCGACGAGGTCGGTATCCGCAAGAACTACTATCCCTCCCGTATCGGCCGCGAGGATGCGATTATTCTGGCGCGGGATCTGACCACCGGCTCTTGATTCTTACTGCGGTTACGGTTTTCCGATCGGTTTTCGATATTCCATTTCGGCCTGCGGCAGCAGGCCCTCTATCTGTGTGATGCGCTTGTCGTCGAGCGGATGGGTGCTCAGGAATTCAGTCCGCTTCCCGCCACCGTGCTGGTTATTGTATGAGGCGAAACGTTTCCAGAAACCGAGCGCCTCACGTGGATCGAATCCGGCACGTGCCATGTAGAGCAAACCGAGACGGTCGGCCTCCAATTCCTGCCCGCGCGAATGCGGCAGGGCCACACCGACGGCGCTGCCAATGCCATAGGCCTGTTGCATGGCCACACGGCTTGCCTCGGAGCGTCCAAGCGTGGCCTGTTCCAGTATTTGGCCGCCCAGTTGGATCAACATTCCTTCCGACATGCGTTCCGCACCATGACGTGCCACGGCATGTGCTACCTCATGGCCGATAACGGTAGCGAGTCCCGCTTCGTCCTTGGTGATGGGCAGGATGCCGCTGAAGACGCCGACCTTCCCGCCGGGAAGACAGAAGGCGTTGGGTACGTCGGTTTTGTCAAACAGGATGAACTCCCAGCGCGCATTGCGTAACGGCGCCACGGCAGCGATGCGCTGACCCACGCGTTGCAATTCGGCGTTCGCCGCCGGGTCTTTGGAGATTGGCACTGTCTTCTTGAGTTTTTCAAATTCCTGTAACCCGATCTGGGCCTCCTCGGCCGGACTCACCAACAGCAACTGCGAGCGCCCGGTTTCCGGGACCGTGGCACAGGCGGCAAGCCACGCCGCGCCGGTGAGCACGACAGCAATCTTCAGAAACATGGCAATAGGGCGATACATCGTGACCTCTCGTGGTTCTTCCGGCGAAATCCGGGATGCATGATATGCTAAAAAATTCCCTTCGCCCAAGGGCAACCGGATCATGAGCGGGTCTTCATGCTGAAAATGCCTGCCATGATGCACGATTCTACATTTTCCTGTCCGCGTGCGCGACCTGACCTTGATTTGCAGCTAGAGTAGGATGAAGCAGACCGCGCATATTCCAGGGAGATGCTTGTGACAGACAAACAAAAAAAGTTGTATCAGGGGAAAGTCATCGAATTGTATCTGGAGCAGGTTATCTTGCCGAATGGCGTACCGGCCGAGCTTGAGATCGTGCGCCACCCCGGTGGCGCGGCCGTTGTGGCGATCGATATCGAAAACAGGATTTGCCTGTTACGCCAGTACCGTTACGCCGCCGGCGGGTGGATCTGGGAACTGCCGGCCGGAAAGCTCGATCCTGGCGAGGCGCCGCTGGTCACTGCCCAGCGTGAACTCGAGGAAGAGGCGGGGCTGTGTGCCCAGCGCTGGGAATCGCTGGGAAAAATAATCAGTTCACCCGGCGTATTTACTGAAGTCGTGCATTTGCTTTTGGCGCGGGGTCTCACGCAGGGAGTGAAGAACAACGAGCCGCATGAACTCATTGAGGTTCATTGGCTGCCGTTTTCCGAAGCATTGGCCCGGGCGCATACCGGAGAAATCGCGGATGCAAAAACGCTCGTCGGCCTGTTTCGGGCGCAGAAAATTATGGAAGGGAAGACACCGTAAGTTATTGTGGTGGTAACGCTGGAGAAACGCGTACTGACGGGCTGATACTTGCCCGTGCCGGACTGTGAAAGATACTGCCAGTCGGGTGTTATTGCATCTGGGTGCTGGCGCGCGAAATCTGTGCGGCGATCAGGTGCATCAATTTTTCGACAGTCAGGTTGTCCGGAATTTCCTGAACATTGGAGAACCAGATTTCCTCGATTTGGCTGTCCGTGTCATTTTTATGTTCCGTGATCAGGGGGATGCCGATGAAGACCCCCTGTTGGCCGTTCTCCAGGCCGACCGTTACCAGCTGCAGTGTCACTGTTTTCATCGTCTACCTCCAGTTTAGATGCTGGGATACTTCCGTAGACTCGCACAGGCCGCGTTTACTGACGCTCCGTTTCCAAGTGTAGACGAATACCACTAACGCATCCTGTGTTTTCTGTACCGGTGTCTCCCATGGTGCCCGACATGACGCCCTGCATATAAGGATATCGTCGCTTGCTGGCGAATACTTGAGCGTGCCGGGGAATCAGGGCAAAGTGGTGGCTGATGCGCGAGGAATAACAACATGTTCAGGATGGGTAAAGAACCGCAAATGCCGAGTCCCGAAGCGGCGCTGCCGGGGCGGGCTGAAAAAATTCCGGTACCGGAGCGGCACTTCGTCAACGGGCATTGCCTGGTGCCGCCGTTTCCGGAGGGCATGGAACTGGCCCTGTTCGGGCTGGGTTGTTTCTGGGGCGCCGAGCGTAAATTCTGGCAGATGAAGGGGGTCTACAGCACGGCGGTGGGCTATGCCGGGGGATACACCCCGAACCCGACATACCGCGAAGTATGCAGCGGCACCACCGGGCACAACGAAGTAGTGAGAGTCGTGTACGACCCGGCCGTCGTCGGCTATGAAGACCTGCTCAAGGTATTTTGGGAAGCGCACGATCCCACGCAGGGCTTGCGTCAGGGCAATGATGTCGGCACCCAGTATCGCTCCGGCATCTATGCCTGTAACGAGGCGCAGAAAAAGACAGCGCTGGCCTCACGCGATGTTTACCAGCAGGCATTAATCCAGGCTGACCATGGCTCGATCACCACCGAGATTGTCGAGGCACCGGAATTTTATTATGCCGAGGAATATCACCAGCAGTACCTGGCCAAGAACCCGAATGGGTATTGTGGACTGGGTGGTACGGGTGTGTCCTGTGGCAATGGTTAGCCGCTAAATCTTCTCGTCGACCCAAACACGTCCTGTCTTTCAGAAAACCACTAACGCCTGACGGTCTCGGATTAGACGGTGAGTGAGCCAAGCCAGAAGGAAAGGTCTTTTTCCAGGAACTCATCCACCGACATGTAGTGCGAACCGTCACAGGAAAAGGTCAGGCCAACCATGCCATTCATGATATTGATTGAGCTGGAACGCAGGTAGATGGTCTCGTCGACAAAACGCAGCGCCTTGAACTCAGTCAGCACATGACGAATCTGTTCCGGACGCGTCTTGGCGTTCGCCGGATAGCTGTGCACGGGGTAGGCGAGGCAAATATCCGGATTGATGATCTCGTCCACATTATGCAGCCGGTAATTGTACGGGTCGTCCAGCAGCCACAATGAGCAACGTCCGCTGGAGAAATGGATTTTGCTGTGGAACACGCCGTGATGGCACATCAGGCGGTCCATGGTGTCGAGTACCTGGTCGATATGCGTGTCGAGCAAACTGGGCGCGCGCGTCTGCATGAAAACCGTTCCGCGCACCGCCGGGTCGCCGCGGAACTGTTGCCACTGTATGGCCGGGGCGGCGAGTTGCACAGCCTGCAGGAGATCGGCCAGCGCAAAGTCGGCGGCGATGAAGCCGAGCAGGTTATTGTCCTTGCTGACGGCCTGCAGCGCCGTAATGCATTGTTTGGGGAGGTACTCGCTCATGTATACGGACGACAGCATCACGCCCTTGAACGGAAGATGGTTTTTAAGATAGGGCCGCTGCGAAAGATCCTTTCCGCGCCACGACGGGTCTGCCGTGCCTGCCTGAATCATGGAGGATATCTCGATGCCATTGACGTCCCAGGCGTAAAGCAGGTGGCAATGCGGGACTGTCTCGACGGCCTTCAGCAGGAGCCGGTCGATGGCATCGGCGTCCGGCCAGACCTCGGCGCATTGTTGCCCGAGTTTGGCCATGGGCTCACTGATGGCATCGGCAAGGGCGGCTTTTTTGGCAAGGATGGCCTGTTGGATGACTGACATGGGGCTCTTTTTCTTGTGAACAGTGTGCGTTGGTGCTGTTTATGCGGGCTTTTCGTGAAAATAACAACTGGAATTGGTCGGTGTTTAGTAAAACGGCGCTGAGTTTATACGCAGATCGATGAAAATATCATTAAATTTGCCGCTGTCTTTTGTCTGGGCAGGGCCTTTAACCAGGCTTTTTTGACTAATTCCAGGCCCATTGCTGGCATATTCCTTGCTCCATCTATACTTAAAGCATGTCTAGACCCAGGTCAATCAACGGTTTAACGGAGAAATTGGGTGCGTCGATGCCAATGGCAACACACGCAAAACCATTTACGGAGCAATGAAGACGTTTGAGACATATCCCGGACTCGCCGGATTTTACGTGTTGTCCCACGAGGGGCAACTCGGCAGGTATGACAGGGAGGGAAAATTCGTTGTAGATGTCCAACTCACCCAGGCGTTTGGCTCGTACAACGCGCAATATCTGAAATCGTACTTACCGAATCCCGATCAGGATAATTTTCGTCTTGCCATTGTTTATCATGCGCATGAGAAGAAACCCTGGAATTCCGAAACCTTTTTCCTGGAAGAGCCGGTTTTAAGGCGTCTCTATCCCTTGAGCGGGCCTGTCAAGACCGAGTTGACCGTGTTCCAGAAGCGTAATCGCGAAAAGAGCATCTTTCGTGGAATGGAAACCCTGCTCGACTGCAAGGATGTGGCCACGCCCGAGACCCCGGTCTTTTGCCCGGTGCTGTATGACCGGGACACGCGCTTGGATGAATATCTGGGAGCCTTGGACAGGAAGGAAATGGGCAGTGACCGCACGACCCCGGTTGTGGAGGTTCTCAATCTGCTGGCAATGATTCCGGTGGGCAGGAGGCACACCGAGGAGATCATTGGGCTGAAGAAGAAACTCTACGAGGCAGCGGTGAATAAGTCGGCACGCAAATCCTCGGAGCTCTCGCTGATTGAGAGTATCAGAAGCCACTCTGCGGCAGGTCAGACCACCGGTGACGCGTATGCCTATGTCGATACAAGAGCCGGCCGGAGTGTGCGCCTGGATGCAATCGCTGCCCGCACCAATACGGACTCTTCCAGTATGCGACCGGATGAGTCATGCCTCGCCAAAAATATCGGGAAATCTCTCGAGGGCAAGCCCAGACCGGCCGACCCGGACAGCCTGAGGATATTCAGTAAATTCCGTGATCTGGGCATGGATAAGCTTGCCGTCATTGCTTCCAGAAGTCTGGTGTACTGTGTCCCGGTCGGAGTTCGTCTGCTTGAACGCGGCACGAGTGACAGTTGGAATCTCTACCTGCTGGATGGCAGAGTGGAAATGGTGGCAGCCGATGGCGCGGCCAAGTGTATCGATGGCGGAACCGACAAGGCGAAAAATCCTGTTGCCTCACTCAAACCACGCATGTATACCGTCAATACCGTGACGCGAGTTGTCTTTCTCTGGGTAGATGACAAGGTGGTGGAGGAAGTCGTGCCCGGAAGCTCTCCTGCACGCCGCGATGCCTTGGGGTAATCCGTAGGGCAGCTGAATCCAACAGTAGTACTTTCCGCGTATCCCGGCTCGACGGTGGCAAGGCAGAAATATTCACGCCCGTGCGGCCTGTTTATTCGAACGGAGCGCCAACCGGATTCTTCATCCGCTCTCTGAGCATCACACGCACGGCAGCTCGCCGTTTTTCTTTTTCCGCCGCACGTTTCTCCGCTTCAGCACCAGCCTTGTCTACAGCGGCATCTGACTCATGTTTATTTTTTGCAATGTTCTCAATTTCGGCACGGTGGCCCAGTTTCCTTTTTGCGAGCGGATTTCCCTGCTCCGCCGCCTTAATGTACCACTTGAATGCCTCATCCAGGTTTGGCGGGGTGCCCAGTCCATATTCATGCATTTCGCCCAGGAAATACTGACTTTTAGGATCTCCCTTTTCCGCCATGCCCTGCTGCAGCTTGAACAACTTTTCGTCCATGCCGCTTCCCTCGTCGGCACGGCCAATGCGGGCAGCAGATAAAAGAATCAGACACAGGAAAAGAGCTATGAATTTTGTCATGACGGTGGTTCTCTGGGGTGA
Source organism: uncultured Acidiferrobacteraceae bacterium (assembly GCA_964365635.1). Lineage (GTDB taxonomy): Bacteria > Pseudomonadota > Gammaproteobacteria > Acidiferrobacterales > Sulfurifustaceae > Sulfuricaulis. The sequence continues at coordinate 798 of CAYIQV010000089.1, read as the reverse complement.
AGGAAAATAGGCCGCTTGGGAAAATTGAAAGTATATTATTTAGACGAAGTATAGAGCACATAGCTGATCTTGGTACGGCAGTTGGTTGTGAATTTGCGGTAGATCAAAGTAATTTCTCTCACGATTTATTAGCCTTCGCACATAATGGGTAAGTGCTATCTGGGAGGAACTCTGAACTTTATCGCAAGGAGATACGACTATGGAAACAGACACTGAGACCAGAAAGACGGAGGGCAAAACGGAACTGAGCCCCACCGGGAAAGAACAGGAAATCCAGAAGAGCAGCGTGTGGCGGACGCTGGGCGCGTTCGACGAAATGGAACGCATGATGGATCGCATGGCCGAAGGTTTCCCGCTGCGTGGCTGGATGCGCCCGTTTCACCGGGAGTGGTCGGAATGGCCCGAGCTTTCCAGCCTGGAAATACGCACCCCGCGCATGGATGTCATAGACCGCAACGAAGAGGTGCTGGTGCGGGCAGAAATACCGGGCGTGGAGAAGAAAGACCTGGATATTTCCGTTACGGACAACAGCGTTACTATTAAGGGCACCGTGCAGCGCGAGGAAAAAGAGGAAAAGGGCGATTATGCTCGTTGTGAAATAGCGTGCGGGGCGTTCATGCGTACGTTGCCATTGCCCGCCACGGTGGATGGCTCTAAAGCCAAGGCCACCTTCAAGGACGGCATGCTGGAATTGTCGCTGCCCAAGAAGGAAGGCTCCAGACGGCATAGCGTGAAATTGGATTGATCGCGTTAGCGTAAGGTCGAGAAAAACAGGGTCCGGCTATCCAGCCGGACCCG
>CAYIQV010000088.1:0-6878 GCA_964365635.1 uncultured Acidiferrobacteraceae bacterium | reverse complement strand
ACATTGGCGGCGGAGTATATCAGGTGCACTGTCCGGGTAAAACGCGCCCCGCACATAAAATCTGCTTGATTTTGTTGAAAATTCAGCCCGCTGCAAACTGGGTGCTCTCCCCTTTCCCGACGCGGACGACCGTGGCCCGCCCGTCTTCGAGCTCGAGCACCGTGGTCGGCTCCAGCCCGCAGAAACCGCCATCGACCACCAAATCCGCCACATGCTCCAGACGCTCGCGGATTTCCTCGGGATCGCTCAAGGGCAGATCCTCGCCCGGCATAATTAGGGTCGAACTCATGAGCGGTTCATTCAGCTCCGCCAGCAGCGCCAGGGCAATGGTGTTTTCCGGTATGCGCAGGCCAATGGTCTTGCGTTTGGGGTGCTGCAAGCGGCGCGGCACCTCGCGCGTCGCCGGCAGTATAAAGGTGTACGGCCCCGGGGTATGGGCTTTGAGGAAACGGTAATCGGCGTTGCCCACCCGCGCGTATTGCGATACCTCCGACAGGTCGCGGCACATGAGCGTGAAGTTATGGCGTTCGTCCACGCGGCGGATGCGGCGGATGCGCTCCATGGCCTCCTTGTCGCCGATGTGGCATCCCAGCGCATAGCTTGAGTCCGTCGGATAGGTGATGACCCCGCCTTGGCGCACGATATCCACGGCGCGCTTGATCAGGCGTGCCTGTGGATGGGTCGGATGAATCTGAAAATACTGGGCCATGAATCAGCCCAGATTCGACAGGGGCATGGTGGTCGGCTTCGTTTCCCATGCACGCCAAACGGGGATGCAGCTTTCGGGAATGGCCGGCAGGCGGCCGAGATCCACCCACGGATTCTCCGGCCCATGGTAGTCCGAGCCGGCGGAGGCATGAAAACCATGCTCCAGACAGATATCGACAAAATGGCGATTCATCTCCGGTTGGTGGCTGCCGGAAATCACTTCAATGGCGGTACCGCCGCATTCACGAAATTCGCCGAGCATGCGCCGCAGTTTTCCGGCGCTCAGTTTATAGCGCGCGGGGTGGGCCACGACGGCAACGCCGCCGGCGGCACGAATCCAGCCCACGGCCTGGTCGAGCGCGGCCCATTTTCCAGGGACATAGGCGGGCTTGCCGCGCGCGAGAAATTGCTGGAATGCCTGCTGCGGGCTGCGCACGAAACCCTGCTCGAACAAAAAACGGCCAAAATGCGTGCGCGAGACAATGGTGCCGTGCACATAACGCATGGCACCTTCGAATGCTCCTTCGATTCGTTTCTTGTGCAGGCGCCGGCCGATCTCTTGCGCGCGCCACTGGCGGAATTCACGCAACCCCGATAACCCTTGTTGCAGAGAGGCGTCGGAAACATCAATGTTCAGACCAACAATATGCAGCGTCTGCCCTTCCCAGGTGACGGAAATCTCCACACCCGCGATCAAGGTAAGGCCAACCTTGTCGGCGGCGACCTGCGCCTCGACGATGCCATCGGTAACATCGTGGTCGGTCAGGGCCAGCACATCGACACCATTCGCCCGCGCCCGGGTAATCAGCTCCGTCGGGGACAGCGTCCCGTCGGAACGCAGGCTGTGCGTGTGCATGTCATAGCGTCGATGCATGTCTGTTCTCGGAAACACGGTTGTCTATTCTTCTCCCTGAGAATACAGGGTATCATGAACAAATCGGTCATGCCTGAAGGTCTCTGTGAACTTTTATGACGGCCATTCCCCCCACACTTGCCGAAGCCGTGCTGCGCTTCAAACACGTGGCGTCGGACATTCAGGAAGCCTTCGAGGCGAAACGACCCGACGCCGTGGCCGGCCAACTGACGCCGGCGTCCCTGTTTGAAGCCGTAAACCAGTTCCTCACCATCGCCACCCGGATCGACAAGGAAGACGGCGAAACCGCCCGGATTTACAAGGAAGACGTCACCCAGCTGGGCGATTACGGGATGACGCTGATGACGGATCTCTCCACTTGGGCCGGTCAACTCAAGCTGCCCAATGCGCGGCACGACCTGGAAATCGTCACGCTGGCCGCCACCGACTGGATCGTGCGCCATCAGGGACAAATTCGTACGCTCGACCCCATCGTCAACGCGCTCGCCAACATCGCCAACCGCGTGCAAGACCCGTCGGAACTGGGGCCGCTGGCGGCCTTCATGGGGCGCATCGTCCAGGCCAGTTCGAATATTATCAAGCAGGATCTGGAGAAAAATAATCCGTCCCGGCCATGGCGCGTGCTGCTCGTCAACCGCGGGATTGTGGCCACGCGCACGCACGACCCGGCGCTGATGGAACAAGTGTTCGATGAACTGGTTAAGTACCTGCCCGAAGACGCCCCCACCTTCTTCGCCGAAGGCATGCAACAGATGGAAGCCTTGAACTACCCCCCGCCGGTACGGGTGGTCATGGGTCGCTATTTTGACCGCTGGACGCGTCCGCGGATGCATTGATCGGCCACATTTTCTGCATTTCTTGCCGCTTTTCCGGCGTAGTGCCACAATAGCGCCTCGCTGACAGCCTTGCCGGTATCGATGAAATTCCTTTACGACCTTTTTCCGCTGCTGCTCTTTTTTGCGGCCTTCAAGTACTACGATATTTATACCGCCACCGCCGTGGCGATCATCGCCTCGTTTGTGCAGGTCGGACTTTTCTGGTTCAAGCATCGCCGTTTTGAAACCATGCAAGTCGTGACGCTCGGGGTGATTGCCGTCTTTGGCGGCATGACGTTGCTGCTGCACGACGAGACCTTCATCAAGTGGAAACCGACGCTGGTGTACTGGATCCTTTCCGCACTCCTGTTCGGAAGCCAGTGGTTCGGAAAGAAAACCGTCATCGAGCGCATGCTCGGCGCGCAGATCACGGTTCCCGATCTCATCTGGAAACGGCTCAACCTGATCTGGGGATTTTTCTTTGCCCTGCTCGGCATGCTCAATCTCTATGTCGCCTTCTATTACGGGCTCGATCAGGACGCCGAGACGCGCCGCAACATCTGGGTGAACTTCAAGGTATTCGGTCTGCTCGGCATCACGCTGGTGTTCACCGTGATGCAGGCCTTCTATATGGCGAAATATATCGAACAAAAACCCGAGGCAGGCGAAGCCGCGCCCGACAAGGCCGCGGACTGATGTTCTACGTCATCAACGGAACCGATGTGGAAGAAAGTCTCGAGCGCCGGCTCGCCGTACGGGCCGCGCATCTGGCGCGATTGCAGCAACTGCGCACCGAAGGCCGCCTGCTGCTGGCCGGACCCTACCCCGCCGTCGACAGCGCCGATCCCGGACCCGCCGGCTTCACCGGCAGCCTGATCGTCGCCGAATTCGATTCGCTCGATGACGCGCAGGCCTGGGCTAACGCAGATCCGTACATCGAGGCCGGCGTCTACGCGGGTGTAACTGTAAAACCATTTCGCAAGGTGCTACCCTGACGCGCGCCGAACAGATCAAAACCTGGCTGATCACAGCCCTTGAACCGCAAACCATCGAGGTGCGCGACGACAGTCACCTGCACGCCGGGCACGAAGGCGCCAAGAGTGGCGGTGGGCATTTTTCCGTGATGGTGGTAACGCCGCGCTTCCTTGGCAAGAATCACGTGCAACGGCATCAGATGGTCTACCAGGCGCTGGGCGATATGATGAAAAAGGAAATTCACGCGCTCAGTATCCGCGCGCTGACGCCGGATGAATTTTTGAATCAAAAAACTTAGCCAACATCTCAACAAAAGGAAAACCCATGTCTACCTTACGTATCAGTATCCTTGCCCTTGTTGCTATCCTCGGTCTGGCCGCGGCTGGCTGTGACAAGAAGCCCACCGAAACCGGAAAAGCCGGAGAAACCAAAGCGCCCGACAAGGCGATTGCCACCGTGAATGGCGACAAGATCATGGAGTCGGACTTCCAGGGTTATATACAGATGCGCCAGCAACAGCTGGGCCCCATCCCGGACAAGGACAAGGAACGAAAGGTCGCCCTCGATGAAATGATCGAGAAGACGCTGCTGGCACAGCACGCCGCCGACTCCAAGCTCGACCAGGACCCGGAAGTGAGCGCCTTGCTGAAACGCGTGCGTGAAGAAATCATGGGGCAGGCCGTCAAGCGCAAATTGCTGCATGACAGCCCGATCACCGACGAAGACGTGAAGAAGCGCTTCGAGACGGAAGTGGCGAACACGCACAAGACGGAATACAAGGTGCGTCATATCCTCGTGAAGGAAGAAAGTGAGGCCAAGGACATCCTGGCGCAATTGCAGAAAGGCGCAAGCTTCGAAAAACTGGCCAAGGAAAAATCCATCGACACGCAGAGCGGCAAGAGCGGCGGCGAACTTGGCTGGGTCAACCAGGGCATGGTGGTGCCGGAATTCTTCAACGCGATAATGCCCATGAAGAAAGGCACGGTTTCCGCGGCGCCCGTGAAGTCCGATTTCGGCTGGCACCTCATCAAGGTGGAAGACACCCGCGCGCTCAAGATTCCGACCTACGAGCAGTTCATGGCGGATCAGCGCGCCCGCGCCAACATCCACCGTAAAATGCAGGACGAAAAAATTGGCGTCCTGCTGAAGGACCTGCGCACCAAGGCCAAGATCACCACTGACTGATGTCCATCTCCCAACCCATCCCGCCCCGGCGGGATGGGTTTTTTATCGTCTACAATTACAGCCACATGCGCAGAATTATTGAAATCGTGCTGCTGCTGTGTGTCTTGCTGGCCCCCTGGCAGCGCAGCAGCGCTGCTGAAACTCTGCTCGAGACCAAACCGGTCCCGCTGTCCGATGAACTGAATGTCGGGGATCGTATTGGCCACATCCGTTTCCTCGGCATGCTGGAACTGCCAAACCCGAGTATCGATGGAATGCGTTTCTCCCAGCTCTCCGGACTGGCCTGGGACGAGGACGACGGAATTTTATATGCCATCTCCGATAAGGGCTTTCTCTTCCACCTGCGACCGGTCATTGAAAAAGATACCCTGACAGGAGTGAAGCTGCTCAAGGCGGTGCCTCTTGTCGCACTGATCAATAAAAGCACCAAATTTCGCCAAGATAGAATCCTGGATGCCGAAGGACTGGATATTCTCCGCGGCCACAATGGCCGCAAAGGCGATGCCGAGCTGATTGTCGGCGTCGAACGCACTCCGCGCATTGTCCGCTTTCGGCCCGATGGCAAGCCTATCAGCGAATATCTCCTGCCAGCGCCATTCCGCAACGCCAAGAACTACCGCAACAGCAACAAGATGTTGGAATCTGTTTGCGTGGACACGACACTCGGCACCCTCTCCGTGCCGGAAGTTCCGTTGAAGAATGAGCGTGTGGGTTACACGCGCATTTTCAATATTGAAGGCAAGACATGGTTTTATCCGCTACCGGAAGGAAACCGCATCACGGCACTGGAATGCCTCGGCAAAAACAAAGTCATGGTGCTGGAAAGCAACTTCACCGGCACCTTTGGCCGGCTGCTCGTGATGCTGAAAATCGCTACCCTCCCCACTGATCCTTCGGCAACGGAACCGGTATTTGTGGAAAATCTGGTGGCACTGGATACAGCCGCAGGCCATCACATCGACAACTTCGAGGGGCTCACGCGGCATCACGGCAACCGCTTTTTCCTCGTCAGCGACGACAACGATCTCTTTATTCAGCGCACCCTGTTGATGTATTTCGAGGTGCTGGCCGAATAGGCCCGGCGCGCTAAAGTAGGTAACGCCAGAATCACCAAACCAGCAGGTCCCACGCGACATGCATCAGCACCGCCGCCGTCAGTGCCAGCGTGGCGGCAGTCATGCGGGAAGCCTTCTTGCGCCATGCACGCGATTTTCATCATGCGATAAGCATGTACAATACGTTCCGTATCAGCACATAAAAGATCATGACTGGAGGGTACTCGTGAACAATCTGAAACTATCTCTGCGCACGATATGCCTGAGCGGCTTTCTCCTGTGCGTCGGGCTTATGGCGGCAGCGCTCTATTTTCAGTACGTGCAGCACCTCGAACCCTGCCCGCTCTGCATCGTGCAACGCTGGTTTGTGATTGCGGTCGGACTGGTGCTGCTTATCTGTGCGCTGCACAATCCGCGCGTCTGGGGACAACGGCTGTACGGCCTGTTCACTGCTCTGTTTGCAGGTCTGGGTGCCGCAGTCGCCGCCCGCCATGTCTGGATTCAGAACCTGCCGTCGGACCAGCAGCCCGGCTGCGGCTTCGATCTCGATACCATGCTCCAGAGCTTCCCCCTGCTAAAAACCGCCACGCTCGTCTGGGCCGGCACCAGCGACTGCGCGACCGTTACCTGGCGCTTTCTCGGGCTCAGCATGGCGGGCTGGATGCTCGTGGTTTTTGCGGGGTTTATCGTATTGGGGTTCGTGCTGGTTTTCTTGAAAGGATCATCACGGAACTTCTGATTAAGTCTCCCGTTCGCCCTGAGCCTGTCGAAGGGTGAACGGGAGATACCATATACAGCAGGCAACTAGTCCGTTCATGGTTCGACAAGCTCACCATGAACGGACTTGATCAGAGTTCCTTATTTCACAGAGGCAAAACCCTGCATGATGTTGCCACGCACGGGACGGGAAAAGAACGTTTTCGTCACCAGATTTAGCGAAAAACCTTCCTTAAGATTCCACGGCATGAGGGAAACAAAGCGTGCCATCGTGCAGTAGCCAAACACAACCTGTGCCCAGGTTCCTATCATTGGAATCCAGTAAATCAACTGAAGTTTCTCGGGCAGCGCAATCAGGAGCAGCAACAAATACCCAATCCGCACCTGAACCGGGAACGCAGTCATGCTGCCTGCACGGATAATAAAGTGTATTAGCTGAAACACCGTAAGGCCGATGGCGATCTGGAATCCCATTGGCCAGCCAGACACACCGGCCGTCAAAAGGCAAACCGTCACCAACCAGTACCACCAACCTATAGCGCGATATTC